>NZ_QGSZ01000157.1 GCF_003857055.1 Micromonospora inaquosa
GGGGAGGGGGTGGTCGACACGGCGGCGACTCCGGGGGGTGTATTCGCGTCGGTTATGGCAAAAGTGAGGTTCACCGGCTGGCGTGGCGTCAAGCGTACGACGCTCGGCCGGGATGCGTGATGGTGCGCATGGAAGCGTTCCCAAAAACCGGTACGAACACGGATAGTCGTGATGGCTGTGCCAATTGTCACCGAACGGTCCCAGATCACTCGATGTTCGCTTAACCTTCGCCCACCGATCGGCGTTGACCCCGGGATTACCGGCGGCCCCTCTCGGGGAAGAAGAAAACTGAACCTTCGTTAAGTGTCAATCCCGGCGCGTGTGTTGTGGAGGCTCTGGTGGCAGCGCAAGAGACCGTCGATCACAAGTACGTCTACGACTTCTCCGAAGGCAACAAGGACCTCAAGGACCTGCTCGGCGGCAAGGGGGCAAACCTCGCCGAGATGACCAACCTGGGCCTGCCGGTCCCGCCCGGCTTCACCATCACCACCGAGGCGTGCCAGGCGTACCTCGCGACGGGGCGGGAGCCGGACGGGCTCGCCGGTCAGATCGAGGAGCACCTGGAAGCGCTGGAGCGCGCGATGGGCAAGCGCCTGGGCGACCCGCAGGACCCGCTGCTGGTGTCGGTCCGTTCCGGTGCCAAGTTCTCCATGCCCGGCATGATGGAGACCGTCCTCAACGTCGGTCTCAACGACCAGAGCGTGGTCGGGCTGTCCGCCCAGGCGAGCGGCTCGGCCGGGCAGGCCGCCTCCGGCGGCGACAGGTTCGCCTGGGACTCCTACCGGCGCCTCATTCAGATGTTCGGCAAGACCGTCTGCGAGGTGCCCGGCGAGGAGTTCGAGCACGCGCTCGACGAGGCCAAACGCGCCAAGGGCACCCACAACGACCTGGATCTGGACGCAGACGACCTGCGGGGGCTGGTCGACGCGTACAAGAAGATCTTCTTGAAGCACACCGGTCGGGAGTTCCCGCAGCAGCCACGCGAACAGCTCGACCTGGCCATCCGGGCGGTCTTCGAGTCGTGGAACGCCGAGCGCGCGGTGCTCTACCGCCGTCAGGAACGGATCCCGGCCGACCTCGGCACCGCGGTCAACGTGGTGACCATGGTCTTCGGCAACCTCGGGCCCGACTCCGGTACCGGTGTCGCGTTCACCCGCGACCCGGCCAGTGGCGCGCAGGGCATCTACGGCGACTACCTGGCCAATGCCCAGGGTGAGGACGTGGTCGCCGGCATCCGCAACACCGTGCCGTTGCAGGAGTTGGAGCAGCTCGACAAGTCCTCCTACGACGAGTTGCTCGGCATCATGGCCCGGCTGGAGGAGCACTACAAGGATCTCTGCGACATCGAGTTCACCATCGAGCGCGGCAAGCTGTGGATGTTGCAGACCCGGGTCGGCAAGCGCACCGCCGCCGCCGCGTTCGTCATCGCCGGGCAACTTGTCGACGAGGGCCTGATCGACCTGGACGAGGCGCTGCACCGGGTCAACGGCGCGCAGCTCGCGCAACTCATGTTCCCCCGCTTCCAGCTCGACCACGAGTTCCAGCCGGTCGCCAAGGGCATCGGCGCGTCGCCGGGCGCGGCGTCCGGCACTGTCGTCTTCACCTCCGCCCGAGCGGTCGAGCTGGCCGCCGAGGGCGAGTCGGTGATCCTGGTGCGCCGCGAGACCAACCCGGACGACCTGAACGGCATGATCGCCGCGAAGGGCATCCTCACCTCGCGCGGCGGCAAGACCAGCCACGCCGCCGTGGTGGCTCGGGGCATGGGCAAGACCTGCGTCTCCGGTGCCGACGAGATCGAGGTGAACGTGCCGGCGAAGCGGTTCACAGTGGCCGGGCAGACCGTCAACGAGGGCGATGTGGTGTCCATCGACGGCACCACCGGCAAGGTCTACCTCGGTGAGGTGCCGGTCATGCCCTCCGAGGTCGTGCAGTACTTCGAGGGCAGCCTCGACCCCGAGCACATCGACAACGCGTTGGTCCGGGCCGTACACCGGATCATGACGCACGCCGACGGGAAGCGGCGGCTGGCGGTCCGCACGAACGCCGACACCGGTGCGGACGCCGCCCGGGCGCGGCGCTTCGGCGCGGAGGGCATCGGGCTGTGCCGCACCGAGCACATGTTCCTCGGCGAGCGGCGGGAGCTGGTCGAGCGGCTGATCCTGGCCCGCGCCGAGGGTGAGCGGGAGGCGGCCCTGGCGGCGCTGCTGCCGTTGCAGCGGGCCGACTTCGAGGAGATCTTCCGCGAGATGGACGGGCTGCCGGTCACCGTCCGGCTCATCGACCCGCCGTTGCACGAGTTCCTGCCGCCGCTGGAGCAGCTCGCCGTCAACGTGGCGGTCGCCCAGGAGCGCGGCGAGGACGTGGCGAAGGAGGAGGCGCTGCTCGCCGCCGTCCGGCGGATGCACGAGGAGAACCCGATGCTCGGGCTGCGGGGTGTACGCCTCGGCCTGGTCATCCCCGGCCTGTTCGCCATGCAGGTCCGGGCCATCGCCGAGGCGGCGGTCGGTTGCGCCCGCAACGGCGGCGTCGCCAAGCCGGAGATCATGGTGCCGCTGGTCGGGGCGGTGCAGGAGCTGGAGACGGTCCGCGCCGAGGCCGAGAAGATCATCGCCGAGGTGGTCGGGGACAGCGGCGTCGAGGTGCTGATCGGCACCATGATCGAGGTGCCCCGGGCGGCGCTGACGGCCGGGCAGATCGCCGAGGCCGCCGAGTTCTTCTCCTTCGGCACCAACGACCTGACCCAGATGGGTTGGGGCTTCTCCCGCGACGACGTCGAGGGCGCGTTCTTCTGGCGCTACCTGGAGTTGGGCATCTTCGGCATCTCGCCGTTCGAGTCGATCGACCGTGACGGCGTCGGCCGGCTCGTGCGGATCGCCGCCGAGGAGGGCCGGGCCGCCCGGCCCGGACTGAAGCTCGGCATCTGCGGTGAGCACGGCGGCGACCCGGACTCGGTGCACTTCTTCCACGAGGTCGGCCTGGACTACGTGTCCTGCTCGCCGTTCCGGGTGCCGGTGGCGCGGCTGGAGGCCGGTCGGGCGGTCGTGGAGAGCGGCGGGTCGGACAGCCGTTGACGCACGTCGGGGGCGGCCGGTCACCCGGCCGCCGCCGGCGCTCAGATCGGCGGACGACGCCAGGTGGGTCGGGACGAGCGGCGTAACTGGGCCGGCAGGGTCGCCATCGGGGTACGCGTGGCCAGCGGGGCGTGCGCGTCCGGTACGGAGGTCGCGCCGATGCCCGCGCCGCGAACGTCCAGGAACGAGCCCGCCCGACGGGCCACCGCCCGTGCCTCCTCGTGCAGCGCCTCCAGATCCCCAACCGCCGACACGGTGACGAGGGTCAGCAGAGCGCTGCGGCCGGCCGGGTAGGTCACCACGCAGCCGGCGGTGGTGCACACCACCGACTCCCGGAACTCACCCCGCCCGACGGTGTCGGCCACCCGGTGACCGAGCCCGAAGCTCGCGGCGGCGAGCGCGGCGAGATGGGTGGCGTCGGTGCTGGGCAGGTCGCTGGAGATGAGCAGCCCGTCGGTGCCCGCGAGCACCGTCCCGGCGATGTCGGGTCGGCGCTGGCGTAGACCGCGTAGCTCCGTGCCCATCACCGTGTCTGCGTCCACGAGCGTTACCCCTCACCGGTCGGGCTCTGCGTGTCGGTCGGCTGGTCACGTTCCGCGCTGGGAAGGTTACCGGTAGCCACTTCCGACCGCGAGCCCGTAACCCTCGGCGATCGGTTGGCAACTGGGGGCCAATCGGTGGTTGTGTGCCCTTCGTCGATGCGCCGTGGCCGGGTCGAGCAGTGGCGGCGGGCGTAATCTGGCTCCCTCGTACACGGCCGATTGGGCGCCGCGTCGAACGGGAAGAGGTGACTGCATGACGAGTGTCTGGGAGAGCCTGACTGTCGACGCCCGCGATCCGGCCCGACTGGCCCGTTGGTGGGCCGAGGCGCTCGGCTATCAGGTTGTCACCGAGAAGCCCGACGAGGTGGAGATCCGTCAGTCCGCCGACCGCCTGCCCGGCCTGGTCTTCGTGCCGGCGGTCGAGGGTAAGGAGCGCAAGAACCGGCTGCACCTCGACCTGCGCCCCGCCAACCGGGAGGCCGAGGTCGAGCGCCTGGTCGACATGGGCGCCCGACACGTCGACATCGGTCAGGGCGACGTCGAGTGGACGGTGTTGGCCGACCCGGAGGGCAACGAATTCTGCGTGCTCCATGAGCGCGAGGAGTGAGCCGGTCTTGCGAGCCCCGCAGTCGCGAACAGCAGCGGCCTGATGCCCGGGAGGGGTGACGCGGCGGACGCTCGGTTGGTCGAGGAGCCGCCCAAGGACACCGGGCATCGCCGGTCGCCGTACGAGCGCGACCGGGCCCGGGTGCTGCACTCGGCGGCGTTTCGCCGGTTGGCGACCAAGACCCAGGTGCACACCGCCGGCACCGACGACTTCCTGCGTACGCGGCTGACGCATTCGCTGGAGGTGGCCCAGATCGCTCGGGAGATGGGTGCCCGGCTGGGCTGCGACCCGGATGTGGTGGACGTCGCGGGGCTGGCGCACGATCTCGGGCACCCGCCGTTCGGGCACAACGGCGAGGCTGCGCTGGACCTGCTCGCCACGCCGTGCGGCGGGTTCGAGGGCAACGCGCAGACCCTGCGGGTGTTGACCCGCCTGGAGGCGAAGGTGCTCGCCCCGGACGGTTCGTCGGCGGGGCTGAACCTGACCCGGGCGTCGCTCGACGCGGTGGGCAAGTATCCCTGGCCGCGCCGGCCCGGGGAGCGCAAGTTCGGGGTGTACGCCGACGACGCGGCGGTCTTCGAGTGGATCCGGGCCGGCGCGCCCGGCGAGCGGCGTTGCCTGGAGGCCCAGGTGATGGACTGGGCCGACGATGTGGCGTATTCGGTGCACGACGTGGAGGACGGCATCCACGGTGGTTACGTCACATTGCACCCGCTGCTCATCGACGCCGACGAGCGGGCCGCGCTGTGCGCCGACGTGGCCGCCGCCTACTCGGGGGAGTCCGCCTCGGACCTGACCGAGGTGCTTGTCGATCTGTTGGCCGGTCCACTGCTCGCCCCGTTCGCCCTGTACGACGGGAGCCATCGCGCGCAGGTCGCGCTGAAGGCGACGACCAGCGGGGTGACCGGGCTGTTCGTGTCCGCGGCGGTGGCTGCCACGGAGGAGCGCTTCGGTCCGGGCCCGCACCGTCGCTACGGCGCCGACCTGGTGGTGCCCCGACTGGTCCGGGCGCAGTGCGCCCTGCTCAAGGGCATCGCGCTGCGGTACGTGATGCGTCGCAGTGGCTTCCAGGGCCGCTATGAGCGGCAGCGGGCGATGCTTGCCGAGTTGGTTGCCGCGCTGGTCCGGTACGCCCCGGAGGGCCTCGACCCGATCTTCGCCCCGCTGTGGCGGGCCGCCCCGGACGACGAGGCCAGACTGCGGGTGGTGATCGACCAGGTTGCGTCGCTCACCGACCCGGCGGCGGTGACCTGGCACACCCGTCTGGTCGGCAACTGAGCACCCCCGACCGGCCGCCAGCCAACTTAGGCTAACCTAACTGATATGACGGAACGCCCCAGGAACGTCACCTCGGCCCGGGTGCTGCGCACCGAACGGCCCACCCCGCACCTGATCCGGCTCGTCCTCGGTGGGGACGAACTGGTTGGTCTGCCGGTGGGCGAGTTCACCGACCACTACATCAAGGTGGTGTTCCCGCAGCCGGGTGTCGCGTACCCGCAGCCGTTGGACCTCGCCGCGATCCGCCGGGACCTGCCCCGGGAGCAGTGGCCCCGGCTGCGCGCCTACACGGTGCGGCGCTGGGATCCGCTGGCCGCGGAGCTGACGGTGGACGTGGTTTACCACGGCGACGAGGGGCTGGCCGGCCCGTGGGCCGCCGCGCTGCGCACCGGCGATCCGGTGCACTTCCTCGGCCCCGGCGGCGCGTACGCCCCGAACCCGGACGCGGACTGGCACCTGCTGGTCGGTGACGAGAGTGCACTGCCGGCGATCGCCGCCGCGTGCGAGCGCCTGCCGCTGGGCGCCCCGGCCCACGTGTTCGTGGAGATCTCCGACCCGGCGGAGGAGCAGAAGCTGCTCAGCCCGGGGGCGGTCGAGCTGACCTGGCTGCATCGCGGCGAACGCCCGGTGGGCGAGGCGCTGGTCGCTGCGGTGCGGGCGTTGGAGTTCCCGGCCGGCCAGGTGCACGCGTTCGTGCACGGCGAGGCGGCAGTCGTCCGGGAGTTGCGGCGGTTGCTGCGCGGCGAGCGGGGCGTACCTCTCGACCGGCTGTCCATTTCCGGCTACTGGCGGCGCGGCATGGACGACGAGGGCTGGCGCTCGACGAAGGCCGCCTGGAACCAGCAGGTGGCGGCCGAGGAGGTGGCCGTCCCGGAGCCGGCCGCGGCGGCCTGAGCGCCGGTCATCCCTCGGGTGTTTTCATCTCCTGACCGGCTCGGGCGAGTCGTCGGCTGAGCAGTACGGCGTACCCGACCACCGCCAGCGAGAGCAGCGACAGCATCAGCCTCGGCTGGTGCACCGTCGTGGTGATCAGGCAGACCGAGACCACCCCGTAGGCGGCGATCGCCAACCGGGTGGCGCTCGGTCGGGTCCACAGCCAGTACAGGGCGAGCCCGCAGACCGTCCAGATCACCATCGCGGCGCCCAGCAGCAGCCGCAACTCCAGCGGCAGCCGGTTGGCGTTGTCGTCGACCAGTCGTACCACCTGCCCGAGCGCCCAGCCGAGCAGCAGCAGCGCACCGCCGAGTGGAATGTGCAGATAGCTGTACGCCTGCCCGCCGCGCAGCCGACTCTGGGTCAGGCGGGTCGTGACGAAGGTCGTGTAGACCCACCAGACCGCCGCCGGGATCAGGAAGGCCATCGCGGCGGTGAGGATCATGTGCGGCGGGGGGTGGTCCGGCACCGCGAAGAGCAGGCTGGCCAGCGCGCTACCCAGCACGATGATGGTGAACTGGCCGATCCGTTCCGGCAGGTGCCGGTTGTCCACCGGCCAGCGGTTGAGCCAGCGCATCCCGACCCACGGCGTGGACAGTTCGATCACCATCGCGATCACCCAGAGGACGGGCCGCAGCTCGGTGGGCGCGGCCAGCGACAGCAACCAGATCAACCAACCCGACCCGAAGCCGATCAGATAGACGGTCGTGACCATCCGGGCCATCGGGCTGGTGGGGCGGGCGCGCAGGTACAGCAGGAGCAGCACGCCCCGCACGATCAGGTACCCGACCGGCAGCAGCACGCTCTCCGGCACCTCGTCGACCCCGAGGGTCATCGCGCCCGCGCCGACCAACGCGACCAGCACCAGCACCCGGTGCAGCGCGTCGTCCGGGTCGAAGCGGGTGTCGTAGTAGACCTGCCCCATCCAGGCCCACTGGACCACCACGAAGAGCCCGATCACGGCCAGCACCGCCGTCGGCGACGGGGTCGGGTCGTCGCCCAGCCGGCCTACCACGGCTGCCAGCGCGTACACGAAGATGAGGTCGAGGAAGAGTTCCAGCCAGGTGGCGTGCCGGTGGCCGGCCTCATCGGTCTGGGGGGCCTCTCCGCGTAGCCCCAACCACCCGCCGAACCGTCGCGGCACATGTGGGCCGTCGGTTCGTAGCCTGCGCATCTGGTCATGGTCCCCGTGCGGACCCGGCTTGCGGGCCGGAACCACCCAGCCGGCAGCGGCCGCCGCCACACCGGCGTCCCCCGGCCGGTGTGTCGTCGGTCCGGCAGGGCAGGATGTACGGCGAGGGGGTGGCGAATGGCTGGGCGGATCCGGGACGAGGACATCGCACTGGTCCGGGAACGCACCTCGATCGGGGATGTGATCTCCGAGACGGTCACCCTGAAGTCCGCCGGCGGCGGCAACCTCAAGGGGCTGTGCCCGTTCCACGACGAGAAGAGTCCGTCGTTCAACGTGTCTCCGGCCCGCAACGTCTGGTACTGCTTCGGCTGCGGGGCCGGCGGGGACGCGATCAAGTTCCTGATGGACGCCGACCACCTCAGCTTCGTGGAGTCCGTCGAGCGGCTGGCCGGCCGCGCCGGCATCCAACTGCGCTACATCGAGGACGACAAGGGCACCCCGCGCCCCCGCCCGCAGCAGGGTCAGCGGCAGCGCCTGGTCGCCGCGCACGCCGCCGCCGTCGAGTTCTACAGCGCGCAACTGAGCACCGCCGGCGCACGACCGGCGCGGGAGTTCCTGGCCCGACGGGGCTTCGATCGGGCCGCCGCCGAGCGCTACGGCTGTGGTTTCGCGCCGGAGGGCTGGGACCTGCTCACCAAGCACCTGCGCAAGCAGGGCTTCACCCACCAGGAGTTGGTCACCGCCGGGCTGTCCCGGGAGTCCCGCTCCGGCACCCTGATCGACCGGTTCCGTCGCCGGTTGCTCTGGCCGATCCGCGACCTCGCCGGTGACGTGATCGGCTTCGGCGCGCGCAAGCTCTTCGACGACGACGACGGCCCGAAGTACCTGAACACCCCCGAGACGCCGATCTACAAGAAGTCGCACGTGCTCTACGGCATCGACCAGGCCAAACGGGAGATCGCCAAGCAGGGGCGGGCGGTGATCGTCGAGGGTTACACCGACGTGATGGCCTGTCACCTCGCCGGGGTGACCACGGCCGTGGCGACCTGCGGCACCGCGTTCGCCGCGGACCACATCTCGGTGCTGCGTCGGCTCCTGTTCGACAGCGACGAGGTGGCCGGCGAGATCATCTTCACCTTCGACGGTGACGCCGCCGGGCAGAAGGCCGCACTGCGCGCCTTCGAAGACGATCAGCGTTTCGTCGGGCGCACCTTCATCGCGGTCAGCCCCGACAACATGGACCCGTGTGATCTGCGGCTGGCCAAGGGCGACCTGGCGGTGCGGGACCTGGTCGCCCGCCGCGAGCCGCTCGTCGACTTCGCGCTGCGCCACGTGATCGGCCGCTTCGACCTGGACACCGTCGACGGCCGGGTCGAGGCGATGCGCCACGCCGCGCCGCTGGTCGCGCGACTCAAGGACCGGGAAAAGCGCCCGGAGTACGTCCGCAAGCTCGCCATGGACCTCGGCATGGAGATCGAGCCGGTGCAGCGGGCGGTGCTCGCCGCCGGCAACACCGCGCCGTCCGGCACCCGCGACGCCGCCCCCGGCGCCCGGCCCACCTCGGCCCGCCCTGAGCCGGCAGTGGACAGCCCGCAGTCGATGGTCGAACGGGAGGCGCTCAAACTCGCCCTCCAGCAGCCGGTCCTGGCCGGGCCGATGTTCGACGCGGTCGAGACCACCGAATACCGCCACCCGGTGCACGTCGCGGTGCGTACGGCCATCACGACGGCCGGTGGTGCCGTGTCGGCGACCGGCGGCGCGGTCTGGATCGAGTCGGTCCGCGACGCCTGCGACGACCTGGCGGCCGCGGCGCTGGTCGGTGAGTTGGCAGTCGAACCACTGCGGATCGACGGCGAACCGGACCCGCGCTACGTGTCGATCACCATGGCCCGGGTGCAGTTCGGCTCGGTGACCGCTCGGATCCGGGACCTCAAGTCACGCATCCAGCGGATCAACCCGGTCAACAACAAGGACGAGTACTTCGCCGCGTTCGGTGAGCTGCTCTCCCTGGAGCAGCACGCCCGGGCGCTGCGCGAGCAGGCTGCGGGAGGCCTCTAGATGGGACTGTTCAGCCGCAAACCGAAGCTGCCGCCGGCCGACCGGCCGCCGCTGACCGCCGACGAGCGGGTGTTGGCGTGGGCCGCCGCCGGCAACGGCGAGGGCGACGGGGTGGTGGTCGCCACCAACCTCGGGTTGTGGCTGCCCGGTCGCGGGCACCGGCTCGCCTGGCACACCATCCTCAAGGCGGTCTGGTCCGGCCGGGAGTTGACAGTCACTCCCGCCGAGCCCGTCGCCGAGCGGGACGGCTACACGGTGGTCGTCGACGGTCCGGCCGAGACATACCTGCTGCTCGACCCGGGAGAGCTGCCGCACCAGGTGCGGGCCCGGGTGACCCGCTCGGTCGCGTACACCGAGCACCAGCCGGTGCCCGGCGGCGCGGCGCGGGTCGCGGCCCGGCGCGTGGCCGGGGTCGACGGTCTGACCTGGACGGTCCGACTCGACCCCGGCACTCCGGCGGACGACGAGGCCCTGCTCACCGAGACCGACCGGCTGGTCGGTGTGGCCCGCGCCGCCACCGCGCCGGCCGACGTTTGACCGGCCCGGGTCAGTTCGCGCCGAGGTCGTTCAGCGCCTTCTCCGCGCCGCGGTGCAGCGGCACCGGCAGGGTCCTGCGGGCCTTTTCCAGCGAGATCCCCTTGGCCGCCGGGTTGGCCTGGGCAAGGGCGTCGCGCTTGTCGAACACCGTCCGGGTGATCGCGCAGGCGACGTTGGCGTCCAGGTCCTTGCGGACCAACAGCACGTTGGGTACGACGATGGTCGGGGTGTCGGCCGCCGTCCGGTACGCGTCCCGCCCGATCGTGCCTTCCTGGTAGCCGGGGCTCAGCGCGGCCATCTTCGGCAGCAACTGCGAGAGGTCGACGAACTTCACCGAGTCGCCGGCGGTGGTGAACAGGTCGGTGAGACCTCCGGTGGGCAGGCCACCGGACCAGAAGAAGCCGTCGACGCTGCCGTCCTTGATCCCCTCGACCGTCTTGGTCAGGTCCAGTCGCTGCGCTCGGATGTCCTTGGCCGGGTCGAGGCCGGCGGCCTCCAACAGCCGGTTGGCGATCACCTCGGTGCCGGACTTGGGCGAGCCGGTGGAGATCCGCTTACCCCGCATGTCGGCCACCGAGGTGATGCCGGAGTCGTTGCGGACCACCACCTGGGTGTAGTTGTCGTAGATGCGGGCCAACGCCTGCACCGGCTGCGGCGCGGTGAAGCTGCCCTTGCCCTCCACCGCGTTGACCGCTGTGTCGAACAGCGAGAACGCCACGTCGTACTGGCCACCGACCAGTTGCTCGACGTTCTGCACCGACGCGCCGGTCTCGGCGGCGGTGCCGCTGAGTTTGCCGCCGGTCGCCCCGGACAACTGCCCGGCCAGGGCGTTGCCGACCACGTAGTAGACGCCGGTCGCGTTGCCGGTGGCGATGCCGACGCGGGTTTCCTTGGTCACCTCGCAGGTGACCTCACTGGCCGCGTCGTCAGTGGCGGCGCCGCCCTGCTGACCTCCGCAACCAGCGGCGCCGACCGCGAGGGCGAGCACGCCCAGGCCCGCGGCGAGCCGTACGTCGATTCGTCTCACAGTTGTTCCTCCACAGGATTGGCTGGTGATCCAGACGATGGCCGACCGGCGGATCCGCGTCGGACGAACACACCCGCCGCCGCGACGGCGGCCAGCGTCGCGCCGACCGTGACCGGCACGGGTTCGAGCCAGAGCAGGGTGACGCCGGCGAGGACGCCCAGCACCCGTTCCGGGGTTCCGGCCGGGCCCACGCCGGGCAGCCAACCACCGGCGGCGACGGCGAGCACCGCCACGCTGAGCGCGGTGACCACGGCGGCGAAGGCGATCCGCTGGACGCCACCGATGCCGAGCAGGCCGAGCCCGGCCGGCGTGATGACGAATGCGATCGGGGTCAGGTACGCCGGCAGCGCGTACCGCAGGGTCTGCCACATGGTGGGCACCAGCCGGCCGCCGGTGACCGCGGCGGCGGCCACCGCGGCGAGCGCGGTCGGCGGGGACACCTCGGACAGCACCGCGAAGTAGAAGACGAACATCGCCGCCGCCGGCGCGGTGACGCCCAGGTCGAGCAGGGCCGGGCCGACGATCACCCAACCGATCACGAACGACGCGGTGACCGGCACGGCCAGGCCCAGCAGGCTGAGCGCGACGGCGGCGAGCAGCGCGGTGAGCACCAGCACCAGCGTCGGGTCCGAGGTGGCCGCCTGCGCCCCGCCGATCAGCAGCGCCGCCGCCTGCGGCCCCAGGCCGGTCTTCGTGGTGGTCGCCGTGATGATGCCGGCGGCGGCGCAGACGGCGGTGACGGCGAGGACCCCGCGTACGCCGGTGACGAGCGCGGTCGCCAGCCGGCCCGGGGTGAGTCGGTGCGCGCGGTCCAGGAAGGAGAGCGCGACGGCCAGGACGGTGGCGAACACCACCGCCCTCGTCGCGGACACTCCTGCGGCGAGGAACGCGATGATGGCGATCAGCGAGGCGAAGTGGTAGCCGAACCGGCCCAGCAGACGCCAGGGCGAGCCGAAGTCGACCACCACTGGGCGTACGCCGGAGCGGCGAGCGTCGATCTCCACAGCCAGCAGGATGCCGAGGTAGTAGAGCACCGTCGGTACGGTTGCCCAGCCCAGCACCTGTAGGTAGGAGACGCCCAGGTACTCGGCGATGATGAACGCCGCCGCCCCCAGGGTGGGTGGGGAGAGGATGGCGCCCACCCCGGCCGCCGCCAGCATCCCGCCGGCCCGCTCCGGCGGGTAGCCGGCGCGGCGCAGCAGCGGCCAGGTGACCGCGCCGATGCTCACCGTCGTCGCCGCGCCGGAGCCGGAGACGGTGCCGAGCAGGAAGCCGGAGGCCACCGCCGTCCGGCCGGCGGCGGTACGCGAGCGCCGGAACGCCGCGGCCGACAACTCGACGAAGAACCGCCCCGCCCCGGACAGCTCCAGCACCGCGCCGTAGATGGTGAACAGCACGATGTACGAGGCGGCCACGTCGAGCGGCGTGCCGTAGAAGCCGCTGTCGGAGTTGTAGAACGCGTCGACCAGTTGACCGAAGTCCAGCCCGGCGTGCGCGACCGGCCAGGACTGCGGCAGCAACCCGCCGTAGTAGCCGTAGCCGAGGAAGAGCAGGCAGACCGCGGGCAGGATCCACCCGGTGGTCCGTCGGCAGGCTTCGAGTAGCAGGAGCAGCAGGACGGTGCCCAGCACCAGATCCGTCGGCGACAGCAGGCCCTGCCGGTCGAGGAACGCGTTGTAGCCGCCGCCACCGCCGCCGATCCGGATCGGCAGGACGGGATAGAGGCAGGCGGCGACCGCCAGGGCGACCAGAACCCAGTCGGTGACGGTGGGTCTCGTCGACGCCGGAGCTGGCAGAGCCGGGTGGTCGTCCTCGGTGGCGGGGGCCGTGCGGCGCCGCCAAGTCGGCAGCCGCAGGCCGGCGGGGTAGGCCAGGAAAACCAGCGGGAGTACGCCGGCCAGGAAGATGATCAGGTAATACTTGCTGCCCTGCGACAGGGGGCGGAACACCTGCCACAGGGCGAGAGCGCCGACCGCCAGCGCCGCGGCGGTGAGCAGCAGACCCGCCGGCCCGGAGAGCACCCGGCCCGGCTTCTCGTCCTCGAACTGGGCGGCCAGGTCACGCGTCGCCCGCTCGGCGACGTCAGGCCCGCGCTGCGCCGGCTCTGCTCCCGATCTCGGTCGGGGTGGGCCGTCGCTGGGGCTCGCCGCGGTTTCGTCGGCGGGAGAGTTGGCTGGTCGGGCGGGTGGAGACGAACCATCGGGCGTGCTGATGGGCGACACGAGGGGACGATACACGTCAATTGGGCGCGCCGTGGGGCATCGATCGGCGTTTTGCTGTTGCCGGCTCGGGCGGGGCGGACGGCGTCTCCCCACCGGTGCCCCGCGGGCTCGCCGGGTGCGGGTATTTGCGTGGAGGGTTGTCGGACCGGGCGGTTAGGGTCGGGCGGTGACTTCGGGGCGACCACTGATTCAGGCTCGCGGGCTGGTGAAGCGGTTCGGCGAGTTCACCGCCGTGGACGGCATCGATGTCGAGGTGCGCTCGGGTGAGGCGTTCGGCTTCCTCGGGCCCAACGGTGCGGGCAAGTCGTCCACCATGCGGATGGTCGGCTGCGTCTCCCCGCCCAGCGGTGGCCAACTGCGCATCCTCGACATGGATCCGGTCCGCGACGGGCCAGCGATCCGCGCGCGCCTCGGTGTGTGCCCCCAACTGGACAATCTCGACCCGGAGCTGACCGTCCGGGAAAACCTGACCGTCTACGCCCGTTACTTCGGCATCTCCCGCCGGGCGGCCCGGGAGCGCGCCGCCGAGCTGCTCGACTTCGTCCAGCTCACCGAGCGGGCCGACAGCAAGGTCGAGCCGCTCTCCGGTGGCATGAAGCGGCGGTTGACCATCGCCCGCGCGCTGGTCAACGACCCGGAGATCGTGCTGCTCGACGAGCCGACCACCGGGCTCGACCCGCAGGCCCGGCACCTGGTGTGGGAGCGGCTGTTCCGGCTCAAGCAGCAGGGCGTCACGCTGGTGCTCACCACGCACTACATGGACGAGGCCGAGCAGCTCTGTGACCGGCTGGTGGTGATGGACGGCGGGCGGATCGTCGCGGAGGGCTCGCCCCGGGCGTTGATCGAGCAGCACTCGACCCGCGAGGTGGTCGAGCTGCGTTTCGCCGCCGAGTCACAGGAGCCGTTCGCCGGGAAGCTCGACGGGCTGGGGGAGCGGGTCGAGGTGCTGCCCGACCGGGTCCTGCTCTACGTGCCGGACGGCGACGCGGCGGTCGCCGAGGTCGCCGCGCTGGGGCTGCAACCGGCGAACGTGCTGGTCCGGCGCAGCGGCCTGGAGGACGTCTTCCTGCACCTGACCGGCCGCACCCTGGTCGACTGACCGCATTCCGGCGTGCTGTCCGCCCGACCCCGTAGGCCGGCGCCCGACCGTCCGCACCTGTCCGATCGCTGGCAGCTCAGCAGCAACTCTCCCGGCGTGTCGAACTGCTGAGCTGCCAACGATCACCGCTCAGCGCGCTCTGGCCCAGGTGATGAATCGGTCGCTCAGCCGATCGTGGTCGCCCTGGCCGGCGAGGTCCCCGGCCGCCTCGTGGTGCACAGTGGCGAGGTAGACGAGCAGGCCGATCCGGTCCTCGCGATACTCGCCGAGCAGCGCCAGGCGGGCCGGCGAGCAGGGCCACGCCGCCCCGCAGACGCGGCAGCGCCAGGACGGGCGGGCCGCCACGTGTGGGCGGTACCGGGGCATCAGTGCCCACCACCGTCATCAGTCGACCAGGTGAGTCGCACGAGGGAACCTCCATCGGATGGGTGGGAGCGCCCCGGATCGGGGGTCACGGGGCGCTCCCGGCCTGGTTCCGCCCGCCGTCCGATCCCGTGAGCGGTTCCGCTGCGTGACAGTCTGGTGAGGACCCGACTACGGTGGGAGGTTCCGCACGCCGACGACCAGCGCGTACGGCGGTCGGCCCGGCACGGTACGAAGATGTACGGGGGTTGTCCGTGGAGAGTTCGTCCATGCTGGAGCACTTCGCCGAGGAGCTGCGGCTGGCTCGTGCCGCCAGTGGGATGTCGCAGACGGCACTGGCCGAGGCGTTGAGCTATTCCGGTGCGCTGGTCGCCAAGGTGGAGACGTCCGAGCGGCGGCCGAGCCTCGACTTCGCCCGCCGGTGTGACGCCGTGTTCGCGGCCGACGGTCGGTTCGAGCGGATCCAGCGGCGGATCAGCCGGGAGGCCGTGGTGCCGTGGTTCCGCGACTGGGCCGGAGTCGAACAGGAGACCACCGCGCTGCGGTGGTTCGAGCCGCTCTACGTGCCGGGCCTGGTGCAGACCGAGGGTTACGCCCGCGCCATCCTGGCCGGGGCCGGGCTGTTCGCGGCGGACGAGGTCGAGCAGCAGGTGACCGCCCGGCTGGACCGGCAGGGTCTGCTCACCCGGGACCGGCCACCGCTGCTCAGCCTGGTCGTCGACGAGTACGCGCTGCGCCGCCACGTCGGCGGGCCGGAGGTGATGCGCGAGCAGTTGCGTCACCTGGTGAAGATCGGTTCGGCGCTGCCCCGGGTCCGAATCCAGGTCGTGCCGCTGTCCGCCGGTGCGTACGCTGGGCTCGATGGTCCCTTCGTGATCGCCACCGCAGCCACCGGTGAGGATGTCGTCTACCTGGACGGGCAGCGCCACGGGCAGGTGATCGACCGGTCCGAGTATGTGCGGCAGATGGTCGAGGTGTGGGAGTCGATCCGGGGTGAGGCACTATCGCAGCAGCAGTCCCTCGACCTGATCGCGGAAGTGGCGGAGACATGGAGTTGACCGGCGCCCGGTGGCGCAAGAGCACCCGCAGCAACGGCAGCGGCGGTGCCTGTGTGGAGGTTGCCGACAACCTGCCCGGGTTGGTCGCCGTTCGTGACTCCAAGGACCCGGGTGGGCCGGCGCTGGTCTTTCCGCCAGACGCGTGGCGCGCGTTCGTCGGTTCCGACTCCTTCCGCCAGTAGCTGGCGCGGTGACCACGAACGGTCACGGGGTTCAGTCTCCGGCTGCTTGATCGGCCGTCCCTACGGTCCAGATCCACTCGGCTTTCAGGAAAGCGGGGGATCAGGGCGGCTCTGACACCGCGACTTCCTGAAAATCGAGTCGATCAACGAGCGGGCCCCAGGGAGACGCGGCGAAACCCGGGCGACACCTCGGCGGGGTCGTCGTAGGGTGACCGACGGTTTGTCGTACCCCGGGGGTAGACAGATCGTGGTGGCCGGCGCGGTGAGCGGGGTGGTCGGGTGAGTGCGGCGGGATCGACACGGTTCCCATGGGTGCCGGCGTACGCGGTGTTCGAGCACTACCTGGTGGGTCTGCGACGCACCTGGCGGGCCGGGGTGTTCTCCTCGTTCCTGCTGCCGGTGCTGACCGTCCTCGGCTTCGGGCTGGGCGTCGGCGCCTACATCGACCAGGGCGTCGGCGGGGTGCGTTACCTCGACTGGCTGGTCCCCGGGCTGATCGCCTCGACCGCGCTTCAGGTGACAGTCGGTGACTCCACCTGGCCGGTGTTCAGCAACTTCCAGTGGGTGAAGACCTACTTCGCGCAGGGCGCGTCACCGCTGCGGGTGGGCGACATCGTGGCGGGGCACCTGGCCTTCGTGCTGTTCCGGGTGCTCACCACTATCGCGGCGTTCCTGCTGGTCACCGGGCTGTTCGGGGCGCTGCGGTCGCCGTGGGCGGTGGTCACCCTGCCGGTGGTGGCGTTGCTCGGGCTGGCCGTCGCCGCGCCGACCTTCGCGTACGCGGCGTCGGTGTCGACCGACAGTTGGCTGGCGATGCTGTTCCGGTTCGCGGTCATTCCGATGACGCTCTTCGCCGGGGTGTTCTTCCCGGTCGAGTCGTTGCCCGACGCGCTGCGGTGGCTGGCGTACGTGACGCCGTTGTGGCACGCCGTGGACCTGTGCCGCGCAGCCACGCTCGGTGTCGCCCCACAGTGGTCGGTCGCCGGGCACCTGCTCTACCTGGCCGCCTGGGCGGTGGCCGGCTGGTTGCTGGCGGTGCGCGCGTTCCGCCGCAAGCTCGTCGTCTGAACATCAAGCAGAGTCTGAACAGCAAGCAGAGAGGGTGTCGTGGTCACGCTGATCCTGCCCCGGCTTGTCGACGTCTCCGCCGCGTCCCGGCGGTCGGCGTCGGTGGTCGGGCGCAACGTCGCGGCGCTGAAATCGGTCTACTGGCTGCTGCTGCTCTCCGGCTTCGTCGAGCCGCTGCTCTACCTGCTCTCCATCGGGGTGGGCGTCGGCGCGCTCGTCGGCGACCTGCCGCTACCCGATGGGCGGCTGGTCTCGTACGCCGAGTTCGTGGCCCCGGCGATGCTCGCCTCCTCGGCGATGACCGGGGCGCTCGCGGAGACCACCTTCAACTTCTTCGGCAAGATGAAGTACATGAAGCTGTACGACGGGATGATCGCCACCCCGGTACGGCCGTTCGAGATCGCCGTGGGCGAGTTGGGTTGGGCGATGCTGCGGGGCAGCGCCTACTCGGCGGCGTTCCTCGGGGTGATGGTCGCCCTGGATCTGACCAGCGTCGCCCGCGCGCTGACCGCACTCCCGGCCGCGGTGCTGGTCGGGTTCGCGTTCGGGGCGCTCGGCATGGCGATCTCCACCTTCATGCGCAGCTGGCAGGATTTCGACCTGATGGGCTCCGCGCAGTTCACGCTCTTCCTCTTCTCCGGCACCTTCGTGCCGGCGCAGGCCTACCCGACAGTGCTGCACTGGCTGATCGAGATCACCCCGCTGTACCGGGCGGTGCACCTCATCCGTGGCCTCGCGCTGGGCAGCGGCGGCTGGCTCTGGCTGCTCGACGTGTTCTATCTGCTGGCGATGCTGGCGGTCGGCCTGCTGGTGGCCTCTCGCCGAATGGCGAGGTTGCTCTACGAGTAGGGGTTATCCGCACCCGCCGACGGGGCATCACCGGAAGTGACACCGCCGACCAGGAGGAGGGGCGATGACCTCGGCCGAGTCTTCCGCCCGTCGCGAGCGTGATCCCGCCGCCGCGCCGGTCGGGCCCGACGCGGGCCCGGACAGCCCCACCGACCTGCCCGGCAGTGGCTGGAAGGCGGCGTTCCGCCGGACGATCACCGAATTCCAGGACGACAGCCTGACCGACTGGGCGGCGGCACTGACCTACTACGGGGTGCTGTCCATCTTCCCCGGCGTGCTGGTGCTGATCTCCCTGCTCGGCCTGCTCGGTGAGAGCGCCACCGAGGGTGTCCGGGACACCGTCAACCAGGCGGTGCCCAACGACAGCATCCAGAAGATCATCAACGAGGCGATCGGCACCGCGGACCGCAACGGTGGCCTCGCCAGCATCGCCGCGATCATCGGTCTGGTGGCGGCGTTCTGGTCGGCCTCCGGTTACATCGGCGCGTTCATGCGCGCCTCCAACACCATCTACGACGTGCCGGAGGGCCGGCCGATCTGGAAGACCCTGCCGATCCGACTCGGCGTGACCGCGGTGGTCGGGGTGCTGCTGCTGGCCAGCGCGGTGATCGTGGTCTTCACCGGCCGCCTCGCCGAATCGGTCGGTGACGTGATCGGGGTCGGCTCGACGGCGGTCGCGGTGTGGGACGTCGCGAAGTGGCCGGTGCTGCTGATCCTGGTCAGCCTGATGTTCGCGATCCTCTACTGGGCCTCGCCGAACGCGCGGCACGGCGGTTTCCGCTGGGTCAGCCCGGGCGGGGTGCTGGCCGTGGTGATCTGGCTGGTGATCTCCGGCCTGTTCGCGTTCTACGTGAGCAACTTCGGTTCGTACGACAGGACGTACGGGACCCTGGCTGGGGTGATCATCTTCCTGGTGTGGTTGTGGCTGAGCAACATCGCGATCCTGCTGGGGGCGGAGTTCGACGCGGAGTTGGAGCGTGGCCGCGCGATCTCGGCCGGCCACCCGGTGGACGACGAGCCGTACGTCGAACTGCGCGACGATCGCAAGCTCCGCAAGAAGCGCAACTCTGCCGGCCGCCGCTGACGGCCAGCGCCAACCGCCGGGCCGACGCCCCGGCCCAGCACCAACCGCCGGACTGACGCCCGGCCCAGCGCTGATCGCCCCGCCACCGAGGATCGGCTGGCGGGGCGATTGCGTGTCCGTCGATGGAACTGCAGGCGAGGGGGCGCGGGCCGTCCGTGATCCTTTACTTGATCGACTAGTAGCTTTTGTTCTTTCGGACAAAAGTTGGTCTCGGAACGGTTGAAGCTCTGGACAGGCGGCGTTGAACGCTCTTACTGTGTCGGACACAACACATCGGCATTGCGTCGATGTGAACGCTGCCAATGAAGAGGGGGGCTTCCCCGGTGCGGACCGTCGACCCCCTGCACGTGCGACTGTTGCGGTTGCTCCGCGACGAGGGCGCCGTGTCCCGGGCCGAGCTGGGCGACCGCCTTCAGATGCCGCGTCCACGCATGCTGGCCGAGCTGGATCGCCTGGTAGCGCTGGGTTACGTCGCCGAGGCGGGGCTCGCCGCGTCCCGAGGTGGGCGACGCTCGACGCTCGTCGAGTTGAACCCGAAGCTGCGCTTCGCCGCCGTCGACCTCGGCGCCAGTTCGATGGACGTCGAGGTGGTCAATGGCCGCCTCGAACCGGTGGCCCACTACGCCGAGGCAGCCGACATCCGCAACGGCCCGAAGGTGACCCTGCAACGGGTCAACGAGCTCCTGCACAAGGCGCGGGTCGACGGCGCGTACGAGCGACTGGACGCCGTCGGCATCGGCGTACCCGGCCCGGTCAGCTTCCGTGACGGCGTACCGGTCTCACCGCCGATCATGCCGGGCTGGGACCGGTTCCCGGTGCGTGAGCTGCTCAGCCGGGAGCACGGCTGCCCGGCGGTGGTCGACAACGACGTCAACATCATGGCGATCGGCGAACGGCACGGCGGCGTCGCCCACTCGGTGGACGACTTCCTCTTCGTGAAGATCGGCACCGGCATCGGGTGCGGCATCTACCTCACCGGCGAGGTCTACCGGGGCACCGACGGCTGTGCCGGCGACATCGGCCACATCCAGGTCGACTCGCACGGTCCGATGTGCTCGTGCGGCAACGTCGGCTGCCTGGAGGCGCTGTTCAGCGGCGCCGCACTGGCCAAGGACGCCGCAGCTGCCGCCCGCAGTGGGACGTCGCCGGCGCTGGCCGAGCGACTGGCCCTGCGTGGTGTGGTGACCGCCCTGGACGTCGCCGAGGGCGCCGTCGAGGGCGACGTGGCCTGCATCCAGTTGATCCGGGACGGCGGACGGCGGGTCGGCGGTGTGCTCGCCGGCCTGGTCAGCTTCACCAACCCGTCGATGATCGTGATCGGCGGTGGGCTGGCCCAGCTGGGTCACATTCTGCTCGCCGAGATCCGCAGTGTGGTCTACCGCCGGTCACTGCCGTTGGCCACCGGCAACCTTCCCGTCGTCCTGTCCGAGCTGGGCGGCCGGGCCGGTGTCACCGGCGCGGCCGTGCTCGCGAGCGACGTCGCCTTCGGGGAAGCCGCATGAAGCTGTTCGAGGTTCCGTCGTGAGCGAGGAGGAGACTGTGGCTCTGCCCGAGGATGACCCCGCCACCGCGTCGGCCGAGGCCGTCGCCGAGGCGCCGCTGGTCGAGGCTCCCGCCGACACCGTCGCGGGCGAGGTGGTCCTGCGCCTCACCGATGTGGTCAAGACCTTCCCCGGCGTACGCGCGCTCGACGGCGTGCAGCTGGAGGTGCGCGCTGGCGAGGTGCACTGCCTGCTCGGGCAGAACGGCGCCGGCAAGTCCACCCTCATCAAGGTGCTCGCCGGGGTGCACCAACCGGATTCCGGCCTGGTGGAGTGGCGCGGTGAGCCGGCCACGTTCACCAACCCGCAGGCCGCCATGAAGGCCGGCATCGCCACGATCTACCAGGAGCTCGACCTCGTCGAGGACCTGTCGGTGGCGGAGAACGCGTTCCTCGGCCACGAGTACCGCAGCTTCGGGTTCGTTCGGCGCGGCCGGATGGCCCGGCACACCCGGCAGATCCTCAGCCGGCTCGGCCACGGTGAGATTCCGCCGGGGCGGATGGTCCGGTCACTGCCGGCGGCGGGCAAGCAGATCGTCAGCATGGCGCGGGCGCTGTCGCACGAGGCTCGGCTGATCATCATGGACGAGCCGAGCGCGGTGCTGGCCCACGACGAGGTCGGCAACCTGTTCCGGATCATCCGTGAGCTGACCGCGCAGGGCATCGCCGTCATCTACATCTCCCACCGGCTGGAGGAGATCCGCGAGATCGGCGACCGGGTCACCGTACTCAAGGACGGCCGGACCACGGCGGCGAACCTGCCGGCGCGCGACACCCCGACCCGCGACCTGGTGAGCCGGATGACCGGCCGCACCATCGAGTACGTCTTCCCGGACCGGCCGGCCGACGACGCCGCGGGTGCTGACCTGCTCCAGGTGCAGGGGTTGACCCGCGAGGGCGAGTTCGCCGACGTCTCGCTGAACGTGCGCGCCGGGGAGATCGTGGGCATCGCGGGGCTGGTCGGCTCCGGTCGCTCCGAACTGCTGGAGACGATCTACGGTGCCCGCCTGCCGGAGGCCGGCACGGTGCGGATGGACGGGAAGGTCCTGCGTCCCGGCGTCGGCGCGGCGGTTCGCGCCGGCATGGGGATGGCACCGGAGGAACGCAAGAGCCAGGCGCTGCTGCTCGGCGAGCCGATCTACCGCAACGTCACGCTGGCCACCTTCGGCCGGTACGCGCGGCTCGGCTTCACCAACGCCGCGAAGGAACGCGCCGAGGCGGACCGGATCGCGGAGACCCTGGAGCTGCGGCCCCGGGACGTCGACCGGCCGGTACGCACGCTGTCCGGCGGCAACCAGCAGAAGGTGGTGGTCGGGCGGTGGTTGCTCGGTGGCACCAAGTTGCTGCTGCTCGACGAGCCGACCCGGGGCGTGGACGTGGGCGCCCGGGCTGAGCTCTACCAGGTCATCCGGGCGTTGGCCGCTCAGGGCGTGGGGGTGCTGCTGGTCTCCAGCGAGGTGCCCGAGGTGCTGGGCCTGGCCGACCGGGTGTTGGTGATGCGGGAAGGGCGGGTCGTCCGCGAAGCCGCGGCCGGCGAACTCGATGAGAACACTGTGCTTGACCTCGTGATGGCGGGGTCCTTGATGGAAGGCGCACCGGCATGAGCGACGCGACTCCCACTCCCACCGCGACACCGGAGCGCCCGCAGCTTCCGGCGCAGTCGCCGCCGGTGGACCCGGCGGAGACGGCGGTGGCCAGCGACAAGGCGCGATCCACGGGCAAGCTCTCCTGGTGGCGGGGTGACGGTGGCGACGGCGCCAAGCGCAACCTCGGTCTGATCGGGGTGCTGGCCGCGCTCATCGTGGTCGGCGCGGTCACCAAGCCCGACCTGTACGGCGACCCGAACTGGGTCTGGAACAACGTCCTGGCCATCCTTCAGTTGGCTTCCGTCGTCGGTGTGGTCACGGTCGGGATGACCTTCGTGATCATCGGTGGTGGTATCGACCTGTCGGTGGGCGCGATCGTCGCGCTGGCCGGGGTCTGGTGCACCACTGTCGCCACCCAGAGCTACGGCGCCGGCGGCATGATCTTCACCGCCCTGGTGGTCGGCATCTGCGTCGGCCTCGTCAACGGTGTGCTCATCTCGTACGGGCGGCTGGTCCCCTTCATCGCGACGCTCGCGATGCTGGTGGCCGCGCGTGGGCTCGCGGCGTCGATCTCCAACAAGCAGACCCAGGTGTCGAGCAGCACCTTCATCAACGACATCGCGGCGCGCAAGGTGATCGGGATCCCGATCCTCGTCTACATCCTCGGCGCGGTCGTGCTGGCCGGTTGGGTGGTGCTCAACCGGACGACCTTCGGCCGGCGGACCATCGCCGTCGGTGGTAACCCGGAGGCGGCCCGGTTGGCCGGCATCAACGTGCGGCGGCACACCATGCTGCTCTACGCGCTCTCCGGTCTGTGCTGCGGCATCGCCGCCATCATGCTCACCTCGCAGGCGACCTCGGCGCAGGCGGCGATGGCCAACCTGTACGAGTTGGACGCGATCGCCGCGGCGATCATCGGTGGGACGTTGCTCAGCGGCGGCCGGGGCACCATCGTCGGCTCACTGCTCGGCGTCATCATCTTCGCCACGATCACGAACCTCTTCGCGATCAACGGCCTCTCCATCGAGGCACAGAACATGGTCAAGGGCGGCATCATCGTCGCCGCCGTCCTGGTCCAGCAGTTCCAGTTCAAGTCCGTCACTCGGCTCCTCGCGCGGAACAGGGTCACCACCGCAACCTGACGCACCGCACCGTTGTCCTGGCGACGTCGAGAAACTCGACGGTGGCCGGGCCTCGCACACCCTCAATAAGTCAAATCCCGCTCCCAGGAGGTCATTCATGACCCAGCACAGTCGCGACCTGTCGCGCCGCCGGTTGCTCTTCGGTGGAGCCGCAGTGGGCGCTGCCACCCTTCTCACCGCCTGCACCAGCAACGACACCCCGGCCGCCAGCACCCAGACCAAGGCCGCCGGAAACGCCGAGGGCAACAACGCCCCGGGCAAGAAGGTCGTCATCGGCTTCTCCGCGCCGGCCGCCGACCACGGCTGGATGGGTGCCATCCACGCGAACGCCAAGGCGCAGGCCGCTGCCTACTCGGACGTGGAGTTCAAGGAGGTCGACGGTGGGTCGAACTCCGAGGCCCAGCGCTCGACGCTCGGCACGCTGATCGCCCAGAAGCCGGACATCATCGTCGTGCTGCCGCACGATGGCAAGGAGGTCAACGCCGTTGCCCTCCAGGCCATGCAGGCCGGCATCCCGATCGTGAACCTGGACCGCGCGTTCCCCGACGCGCTCGCGTCGCGGCTGGTCATCAAGGGCGACAACTACGGCATGGGCGTCTCCGCCGGGCACTACATCGGCAAGCAGCTCAAGGACAAGGGCGTCGCCAACCCGATCATCGGTGAGATCGCCGGTCTGGAGATCCCGCTGACCGTCGAGCGCAGCGAAGGCTTCAAGGCCGCCCTGGCGACCTACGGGTTCAAGGTGGAGAATCGCCGCTCTGCCGAGTTCACCTCGGACAGCGGCCAGCGCGAGGCGTCCCAGCTGCTCCAGGCGCTGCCGAAGATCGACGCCATCTGGAACCACGACGACGACCAGGGCATCGGTGTGCTCGCGGCCATCAAGCAGGCCAACCGGTCGGAGTTCTTCATGGTCGGCGGCGCGGGCTCCAAGCTCGCGATCGACGCGATCAAGGCCGACAACACCGTGCTGAAGGCCACTGTCACCTACAACCCGTCGATGGCCTCCTCGGCGATCTCGCTCGCGCGGCTCATCGCGCAGGGTCGGGGCCTGGGCGACCTGACGGAGCTGCAGGTGCCCAAGGAAGTGACCCTGGCCTCGGAGACGATCACCAAGGAGAACGCGAGCAGCTACGACAAGCTCGGGTTCTGACATACCGGGGGGAGACCCACCTTGTCCACGAACGACAAAGAACTGCGGGTCGGCATGGTCGGCTACGCGTTCATGGGCGCCGCGCACTCACAGGCGTGGCGCACCGTGAACCGCGTTTTCGACCTGCCGGCGCGGGCCCGGATGGCGTTGATCTGCGGTCGAGACACAGCGAAGGTGGCCGACGCCGCCGACCGGCTCGGCTGGGACGCGTACACCACCGACTGGCGTGACCTGATCAACCGGGACGACATCGACGTCGTCGACATCTGCACACCGGGCGACAGTCACGCCGAGATCGCTCTCGCCGCGTTGGCAGCGGGCAAGCACGTTCTGTGCGAGAAGCCGTTGGCCAACACGGTGGAGGAGGCACGGGCGATGACCGCCGCGGCGGACACCGCCCGGGCCGCCGGGGTGCGGTCGATGTGCGGGTTCAACTACCGCCGGGTCCCCGCGGTCACGATGATGCGCCAGTTGGTCGCCGACGGACGGCTCGGGGTGATTCGACACGTCCGTGCGACGTACCTCCAGGACTGGATCGTGGACCCGCAGTTCCCGCTGGTCTGGCGGTTGCAGAAGGACAGGGCGGGCTCCGGCGCGCTCGGTGACATCGGGGCGCACATCATCGACCTGACCCAGTACGTCACGGGTCAGCGGATCAGCGGCGTCAGCGCGGTCACCGAGACCTTCGTCAAGGAGCGGCCGTTGCCGGCCGAGTCGAGCGGTCTGGCGGCCACTGTGGACGGCCAGACGGCCCCCACCGGGACGGTCACCGTCGACGACGCCGCGGTCTTCGTGGCGCGCCTCGACGGTGGTGCCCTGGCCACGTACGAGGCGAGCCGGTTCGCCACCGGCCGCAAGAACGCGCTGCGTGTCGAGATCAACGGCTCGTTGGGCAGTGTGGTCTTCGACCTGGAGCGGCTGAACGAGCTGGAGTTCTACGACGCCACCCGGCCCACCACGGAGCAGGGCTTCAGCCGCATCCTGGTGACCGAGGGCGAGCACCCGTACATGTCGGCGTGGTGGCCTCCGGGCCACATCATCGGCTACGAGCACTCGTTCACGCACGAGATGCGCGACTTCATCGAGGCGGTCGCCACCGGTGTCGACCCGACCCCCTCCTTCGCCGACGCGTTGCAGGTCCAGCTGGTGCTGGACGCGGTGGCCCGCTCGGCGGAACTCGGCTCTTCCTGGGCCGAGGTGGAACCGACGCTGACCGCGGCGCGCGTCTGACCATTGACCATCCGCGATGGCGGTGAACCCGCAGCCATCGCCCGATCAGCTTTCCGACGCCGACCGGCGAGGGACCAGCCACGGATTGCGCCCCGTGGCCGGGACAGAGGTCGGCATCGGAGAGCGTGCAGCCGGGCCGTACGGCCCGGTGGCGCACGAGCAGGACGGTCGTCCGGTGCGACCGGACCGGGATTCCCCGGCCGCACCGGAGGACCGCCACCACCGGTGAAGATCCGGAGGACCTGATGAGACCGCCCGCCGCTGCCCCCGTTCCTACCGCACCCGCTCGCCGGTTTCCGGCGGGTCGTGGTTCGGTCGGGTTTCCGGTGGGCGCGGCGGCCTGAGACGCCCGGCCGGGGCATGCCAATGCCCCGACCGGCCGGATGCGGGGGAGGCAGGGTCGAGACGCCGACCCGACCCTGCCTACCAGCCCCGTCTGCTCGCACCCGCCGGGATCGGTCCGGCGTCGTCGCCGCCGACGCCGACGTCGGAAGCCGGTGCTTTTTCCGGTGCGGGGCGGGCGGACGGGGCCCATCCACCCGGCTGTTCGGAAATTGGGCCGTATCTTTCCGAAACATATTCTGATATTCCTATATTTAGCGGTACCGACGGTTCCTCGTGGACGGGGAAGGAGCACCATGCGAACAGGTGTCTG
Organism: Micromonospora inaquosa; assembly: GCF_003857055.1. GTDB lineage: Bacteria > Actinomycetota > Actinomycetes > Mycobacteriales > Micromonosporaceae > Micromonospora > Micromonospora inaquosa. The sequence continues at coordinate 26,414 of NZ_QGSZ01000157.1, forward strand.
GCTGGTAGGAGCGCGCGGGTCCGTGGCGACCACCAGCATCGTCGGGGGGCTCGCGCTGCGAGCCGGCCTGGCCGGGCCCACCGGCTGCGTCACTGAGCTGCCCGAGCTGCGCGGGCCGGCCCTGCCGGCCTTCGCCGACCTTGTCTTCGGCGGGCACGACCTGGCCACCACCCCGCTGTACAAGCGCGCCGAGGCGCTGGCCGACGCCGGTGTCATCCCCTGGCGGCTGGTCGCCGCGCTCCGCGACGAGCTGGCCGTGGTCGAGCAGGAGCTGCGCCCCGCACCGACCGGCGTCACCCAGGCCGATCGGGCCGCCGCCGTGGTCCGTGATCTCACCAGCTTCCGCGAGCGGCACGAGCTGGACCGGGTGGTGGTGGTCAACGTCTCCGCCACCGAGCCATCCCCTCAAGCGCACCCCGGGCACGCCGACCCGGCCGCGCTGCGCGCCGCCCTCGACGGGCCGGACGAGGTGCTGCCGGTCAGCTCCCTCTACGGGTACGCGGCACTGCTCGCCGGCTGCCCGTACGTCGACTTCACCCCGTCCACCGGGCTACGGCTGCCGGCGCTGGCCGCGCTTGCCGAGGAGGCCCGACTGCCGTACGCCGGGCACGACGGCAAGACCGGGGAGACCCTGGTCAAGTCGGTGCTCGCGCCGATGTTCGCGATGCGCAACCTGGCCGTGGGCTCCTGGTCCGGTGTCAACCTGCTCGGCGGTGGCGACGGCGCCACCCTCGCCGACCCGGCCGCGAACGCGGCGAAGGTGCAGAGCAAGCAGCGGGTGCTCGGTGAGACGTTGGGCTACGTCCCGCAGGGCGGCACCCGCATCGAGTACGTCGAGGAGCTGGGCGACTTCAAGACCGCCTGGGATCTGATCACCTTCAGTGGTTTCCTCGGCACCGGCATGCGGATGGAGTTCACCTGGCACGGCTGCGACTCCGCGCTGGCCGCGCCGCTGGTGCTCGACCTGGCCCGGCTCACCGCCGCCGCGCACGCCGCCGGGCTGGTGGGGCCGCTGGCCGACCTGGGCTTCTTCTTCAAGGACCCGCTGGGCGCGCCCACGCACTCGCTGGGCGAGCAGTGGGCCCGGCTGACCGCCTTCGCCCGGCAACTACACGGCGGGGATGGTACCCATGACAACGTTGGCTGATCTCGCTGAGCTGGTCCGCGCTCCGGCGGCACTCTCGGTGCCCGGTGACGTGATCGCCGGGGCCGCGGCGGCCGGGACGTTGAGCCCGCGTACCCCGGCCCTGGCCGGCGCGTCGGTGCTGCTCTACTGGGCCGGCATGGCCGCCAACGACTGGGCCGACCGGCAGTTGGACGCCGAGGAGCGCCCCGAGCGGCCGATCCCGAGCGGGCGGGTCACCCCGGCCGCCGCGGTGGGTCTCGCGGCGGGCCTCACCGCCGCCGGAGTGGGCCTGGCCGCCGCCGTGGGCGGTCGCCGCGCCGCCGCGCTCGCCGTGCCGCTGGCCGCCACCATCTGGGGGTACGACCTGCTGGCCAAGAACACCGCCGCCGGTCCGGCCGTGATGGCCGCCTGCCGGGGGCTGGACGTGCTGCTCGGCGCGTCCGGCGGCCGGCTGACCCGGGCGTTGCCGGCGGCGGCCACCGTCGCCGCGCACACCTGGACGGTCACCGCGCTGTCCCGCCGGGAGGTCACCGGCGCCGACGCCACCCTGCCGATGCGCACCCTGGCGGGCACCGCGTTGGTCGCCGCCAGTGCCGTCGCCGGCCCAGGGGCCCGACGTGCCGCCGCCCGCACGGCGGTCCAGGCCGGATCCACCGACCGGGTCGAGGCAGTCGGCGGGGTCGGGGTTGGCGCGGGTCGCAGTCGCTCCGCCGGGATCGGGGCGATGCTGCCCGCCGTGCTTGCCGGCTGGTACGCCGCCCGTTACGGCGCGGCCCAGGCCGAGGTGGTCCGGGACCCGTCGGCCGGGCGGGTCCGCGCGGCCGTCGGCGCCGGGATCACCGGATTGCCGGCCCTCCAGGGGGCCCTCACCGCGCGGGGCGGAGCAGGTCTGCTCGGGGTGGCTGTCGCGGCGGCCGCGCCGCTGGGTCGACGGTTGGCCCGGAAGGTCTCCCCGACATGAGCGTCCCCGAGCCTCGACCCGGAGCGCCGGCCGCCGACGCCACGACGCTGCGCCTCGGGTACGGCACGAACGGTTTCGCCAACCACCGGCTCGACGACGCGCTCGCCGTGATCGCCGAGCTGGGCTACGACGGGGTGGCGCTCACCCTGGACCACGACCACCTGGACCCGTTCGCGCCCGGGCTCACCCGCCGGGTCGCCGCCGTCAGTCGCCGGCTGGAATCGTTGGGCCTGGCGGTGGTCATCGAGACCGGGGCCCGCTACCTGCTCGACCCGTGGCGCAAGCACGCCCCGACGTTGCTGCACGACGACCCGACCCGGCGGATCGAGTTCCTGCGCCGGGCCGTGCGGATCGGCGCCGACCTGGGCGCGGAGGCGGTCTCGTTCTGGGCCGGTGTCCGACCCGAGGCGGTGTCACCCCAGTGCGCCTGGGACCGGCTGGTGGCCGGCTGCGCCACAGTGGTCGACGCGGCCGACGCCGCCGGCGTCACGCTCGGCTTCGAACCGGAGCCGGGCATGCTGGTGCAGGACATCGCCGACTGGCGTCGGCTGCACGCCGCCCTCGACAACCCGGCCCGCTTCGGCATCACCCTGGACATCGGCCACTGCCGGTGCCTGGAGCCGTGGCCGGTGCCGCAGTGCGTCGCCGAGGTGGCCGCTCACCTGGTCAACGTGCAGATCGACGACATGCGCCGGGGCGTGCACGAGCACCTGGAGTTCGGCGTCGGCGAGATCGACTTCCCGCCGGTGCTGGCCGCGCTGCGCGACACCGGCTACCGCGGCCTGGTCGCCGTCGAGCTGCCCCGGGACTCGCACGCCGCGCCCGCAGTGGCCGCCCGGTCGATCGAGTTCCTGCATGCCGCCGCCGCGACGGCCACCAATGACCACCCTGCCAACACCCTTTGCTCTGCACCCGCCGAGGCGACACCCGCCGAGGCGACACCCGCCGAGGCGACACCCGCCGACGCGACACCTGCCGAGGCGACACCCGCCGACGCGACACCCACCGAGGCGACATCCGCGACAGAGGCCCCGGCGCATATATAGGTGCAGAGCAAAGGGTGGTGACGGGGCGCGCGCCTGGATCAGCAAGAGGGAGGAGACGGGATGACACCGGATTCACTACGGGCCGCGCTGGGAGGCGTACCCGATCCCGATTGGCTGGACACGGCGCTGCGCCGGGTCACGACCGAGCCCACCGCGATCACCCGGCTCTTCCCCGCCGTCGGTCGACGCTGCGGCCGGGCCGCGCTGCCCGACGCCCCCGGCTGGACCGCCGACGACGCGGCCCGCGTGTTGCTGCTCACCAGCCTGCCCGACGAGCACGCGGAGTACGCCGAGCGCCTCTACCAGCACGGTGACGCCGCCGAGCGACGAGCAGTGCTGCGGGCCCTGCCGATGCTGCCGATCGGCGCCGCCGGGGTTCCGTTGCTGCACGACGCGATCCGGACCAACGACACCCGGCTGGTCGCCGCCGCGCTCGGCCCCTACGCCCGCCACCTCGACCCGGCCGCCTGGCGGCAGGCGGTGCTCAAGTGCGTGTTCAGCGGCGTCCCCCTGGCCGGGGTGGCCGACCTGGACACCCGGGCCGACGGCGAGCTGGCCGCGATGCTGGCCGCGCTCGCCGCCGAACGGCACGCCGCCGGCCGGGAGTTGCCCGCCGACGCCACCGACCTGCTCCACCGGCTCACCGCCGCACTGCCCCGGGAGGCGTGAATGCGCATCTTCGACCCCCACATCCACATGACCTCACGCACCACCGACGACTACGAACGGATGGCCGCCGCCGGAGTGCGCGCGGTGGTGGAGCCGGCGTTCTGGCTGGGTCAACCGCGCACCAGCGCCGCCTCGTTCACCGACTACTTCGACTCACTGATCGGGTGGGAGCCGTTCCGGGCCGGGCAGTTCGGGGTGCGCCACTTCGCCACCATCGCGCTGAACCCCAAGGAAGCCAACGACCCGCGCTGCCGTCCGGTCCTCGACCTGCTGCCCCGCTACCTGGACAAGGACGCGGTGGTCGCGGTCGGCGAGATCGGCTACGACTCGATGACACCCGAGGAGGACGAGGCGTTCGCGGCGCAGCTCGCCCTCGCTGTGGCGTACGAGCTGCCGGCGCTGGTGCACACCCCGCACCGGGACAAGGCGCGCGGCTGCGAGCGGACCCTCGCCGTGGTCGCCGAGTCCGGCATCGACGCCGGTCGCGTGGTGGTCGACCACCTCAACGAGGTGACAGTCAAGCTGGTCCGCGACAGCGGCTGCTGGCTGGGCTTCTCGATCTACCCGGACACCAAGATGACCCCGCAGCGGATGGTGGAGCTGCTGCGCGAGTACGGCACCGAGCGGATGCTGGTCAACTCGGCAGCCGACTGGGGGCGCTCCGACCCGCTGCTGACCCGGGCCACCGGCGAGGCGATGCTGCTGGCCGGCTTCAGCGATGACGACGTCGACAAGGTGCTGTGGCGAAACCCGGTGGAGTTCTACGGGCAGTCGGGGCGACTCGACCTCAGCGACCTGGACGTCACCGCCGCCGTGGACCCGCAGACCGGCAACTCGATCCTGCGCGGCGGCAGCTGATGCGGCTGCGACATGCCGGCGGGGAGACCGTCCACCTCGGCTACTGCACCAACGTGCACCCCGCCGAGGACCTCGCTGGCATCCTCGGTCAACTGGACACCTACGCGGTGCCGGTCCGCGAGGCGCTCGGCAGCGACCTGCTCGGGCTCGGCCTGTGGCTGGCCGCCCCGGTCGCCGCCGAACTGGCCGCCGACCCGGCGCTACGACGCCGGTTGCGCACCGAGCTGGACGCGCGCGGGCTGGAGGTGGTCACCCTCAACGGCTTCCCGTACGCGGCCTTCCAGGCGCCGGTGGTCAAGCAGGACGTGTACCACCCGGACTGGACCACCGAGCAGCGCCTGACGTACACCCTCGACCTGGCCCGGGTCCTCGCCGACCTGCTGCCCGACGACGCCGCCCGGGGTTCGATCTCCACTCTGCCGCTGGCCTGGCGGCAACCGTGGGACACCGGCCGGGCCGATGCGGCCCGACGGCGACTGGACCAGCTGGCCACCGGGCTGGCCACGGTGCAGCGCGACACCGGCCGTGAGGTGCGCATCGCCTTCGAGCCGGAGCCCGGCTGTGTCGTGGAGAGCACCGCCCAGGCCGCGGCGTTGCTGTCCGGGATGGACACCGAACGGCTGGGGGTCTGCCTCGACCTGGCCCACCTGGCCTGCGCCTGGGAGGAACCGGCCGAGGCGCTGCAACGGCTACGGGCCGCCGGACTTCCCGTGGTGAAGGTGCAGGTGTCGGCCGCCGTCGAGGCCGCCGACCCGGAGGGTGGGGCCGAGGCGTTGCGCCGCTGGGTGGAGCCCCGCTTCCTGCACCAGACCCGGGGCGCCGGTTGCGCCGGTCTGGCCGACCCGGCCGACCCGGCGTACGCGGCCGACGACCTGGACGAGGCGCTGGACCAGGAGCTACCCGGCCCGTGGCGGGTGCACTACCACGTGCCCCTGCACGCCCCACCCGAGGAACCGCTCGGCTCGACCCTTCCGGTGCTCCGTGCGGCCCTGAGAGCGCTCTTCGAGGGCCCGACCGCCGGTTGTGACCACCTCGACGTCGAGACGTACACCTGGGGGGTGCTGCCGGCCGCACGACGGCCCGGCACCGACGCGGAGCTGGCCGCCGGCATCGCCGCGGAGCTGGCCTTCGCCCGAGACGAACTGGTCGGCCTCGGTCTGACCACAGAGCGATCCGTGAGCATGGGGGTGACGCGATGAGCCGGCGACTGGTGGTCCTCGACGTGGTGGGGTTGACGCCCCGACTACTGGCGCACATGCCTCGACTGCGGGGGGTCGCCGACGGCGGCTTCCGGGCCGAGCTGGGCACCGTGCTGCCCGCCGTGACCTGCTCGGTGCAGTCCACCTTCCTCACCGGCGAGCCGCCCAGCGGGCACGGCATCGTCGGCAACGGGTGGTATTTCCGGGAACTGGGCGAGGTGTTGCTGTGGCGGCAGCACAACGCGCTGGTCGGCGGAGACAAGCTCTGGCAGGCCGCCCGGCGGGCCGAGCCCGGTTACACAGTGGCCAACGTCTGCTGGTGGTACGCCATGGGCGCGGACGTGAACTGGACGGTGACACCCCGCCCGGTCTACTACGCCGACGGGCGCAAGGAGCCGGACTGCTACACCGACCCGCCGGAGCTGCACGACGCGCTCACCGGGCGGCTGGGCACGTTCCCGCTCTTCACCTACTGGGGGCCGACGGCCGGGTTGCCGTCGTCGCGGTGGATCTGCCAGGCGGCCGAGCAGATCCTCGCCGACGTGTCACCAGACCTGACCCTGGTCTACGTGCCGCACCTGGACTACGACCTGCAACGTTTCGGTCCCTCGTCGGCCCAGGCCGCTGCGGCGGCGGCCGAACTGGACGCGGTGCTCGGCCCGCTCCTGGACGCCGCCCGGGCCCGGGACGCCACAGTGGTGGTGCTCTCGGAGTACGGCATCACCGACGTGTCCCGGCCGGTGGACGTCAACCGGCTGCTGCGCGCTGAGGGGCTGCTGCGGGTGCACACCCAGGACGGCATGGAATACCTCGATCCGTGGACGTCGAAGGCGTTCGCGGTCGCCGACCACCAGGTCGCGCACGTCTACGTCAAGGATCCGGCCGATGTGCCGGCGGTGGCGAAGCTCTGCGCCAACCTGCCCGGGGTGGCTGAGGTGCTCGACGCCGACGGCAAGGCCGCACACGGGCTGGACCATCCGCGCGCCGGTGAGCTGGTGCTGGTGGCCGAGCCGGACGCCTGGTTCACGTACTACTACTGGTTGGACGACGACCGGGCACCGGACTTCGCCCGGCTCGTGGAGATTCACCGGAAGCCGGGTTACGACCCGGCCGAGCTGTTCTTCGACCCGGCAAACCCCGGTGCCGCGAAGGCTCGGGCCGGTGTCGCGTTGGCCCGCAAGAAGCTCGGCATGCGCTACCTGATGAGCGCGGTCGGCCTGGACGCCGGCGCGCGGGCGGTGCGGGGCTCGCACGGGCGGCTGCCGGACGACCCGGCGGACGCCCCGGTGCTGCTCTGCTCCGACCCGTCCGCGGCCCGGGACAAGATCGCGGCGACCGAGGTCAAGGCGCTGCTGCTGGAGCTGGCCGGGCTGAGCCCGGGCGGGTCGGGGGAGGGGGCATGACGGTCACCGTCGCGACCGCCGACGCCAGCGGCCTGCGGGCGCGCTTCGACGCGGAGCTGGCCGGGTTCCTCGAACGGCAGGGCCCGGACTGGCCCGACGGCGCGCCGCGGGGCGTGTTCACCGCCCTGCAACGGTTCGTGCTGGCCGGTGGCAAGCGGTTACGACCGCTCTTCTGCTACTGGGGCTGGCGTGGCGCGGGAGCGGCAGATGGCACCCCGATCGTGGTGGCCGCGGCGGCGCTGGAGCTGTTCCACGCGTTCGCGCTGATCCACGACGACATCCTGGACGGCAGCGACCGCCGCCGCGGTGAGCCGTCGGTGCACCGGCTCTTCGCCGACCTGCACGCCCGCTCCTCGTGGCGGGGTGACCCCGAGGCGTACGGCCGCAACACCGCGCTGCTCTGCGGGGACCTCTGCGCCGCCTGGTCGGATCAGATGTTCCACGAGTGCGGGTTGAGCACCGAGCAGGTGCACCGGGGATACGGCGTGTTCGCGCTGATGCGTACCGAGGTGATCGCGGGGGAGTACCTGGACCTGGTCTCGGGTGTGGGGGACGGCTCGGTGGCCAGCGCGCTCACCGTGATCCGGATGAAGGCTGCCCGGTACACGGTCACCCGACCGTTGCAGATCGGTGCGGCTCTGGCCGGCGCGGGGCCGGAGCTGATCGCCGCGCTGGGCGAGTTCGGCGACCCGCTGGGTGACGCGTTCCAGCTCCGCGACGACGTCCTGGGTGTGTTCGGTGACCCGGCGGTCACCGGGAAGTCGGTCCTGGACGACCTGCGGGAGGGTAAGCCGACGGTGATGATGGCGCTGGCCCGCAGCGCCGCCGACCGGCCGCAGACCATCCGGCTGCGGGAGCTGTTCGGCAATCCGGCGTTGGACGCCGACGGCGCGGCGGAGCTGCGCGAGATCATCGAGGCGACCGGCGCGCGGGAGCGGATCGAGCAGATGATCCGGGTCCGGACCGAGGCCGCGCTGTCCGCTCTGCAGAGCGCCGTGGTGGCCGACGAGGCCCGCGCGGCCCTGGTCGAGCTGGCCGGTCAGGCGATCGACCGACGCGCCTGACCGGCAACTTTCGATCAGATCGACGAAAGTTGATGCTGAACCGCCGGAAGGTATAGACACATCGACATGTGCGACTTAGTGTCGTGACCAACACGACAATGTTTCGTCGAGGTGAACCGGCGGCGCGGTAACCCATCGACCCCCATCACCGCTACGGCATCCGGCGCGACGGCGCGCGCCCGGCCTGGCAGTCACTCGTCAGGAAGGGGCAGCACAGATGTCTATGAAGGATGTACCCAGACAACGGTCCCGACGATGGTTCTCCGCCGGATCAGCGCTGCTGCTGGCGGTCGCCGCCGGCACTGTCACACTCGCCGCCGGGTCGGCCCCCGCGCAGGCGCACACCATCGTCGCCAGCGACTTCCAGCAGGTCGAGCTGGCCCGCGGCGTGACCGACATGGGTGAGCCGATGTCACTGGCAGTGCTGCCGGACCGCTCGGTCCTGCACACCGCCCGCAACGGCACCCTGCGCCGCACCGACGCCAACGGCACCACCAGCGTGATCGGCACCCTGTCGGTCTACACCCACGACGAGGAGGGGTTGCAGGGCGTCGGAGTCGACCCGGGCTTCGCCAGCAACCGGTACATCTACCTCTACTACGCCCCACCGCTCTCCACCCCCGGCGGTGACGCACCGGCCACCGGCACCGACTTCTCGGCCTGGAACGGCGTCAACCGGCTCTCCCGGTTCACCCTCAACTCGGACTTCACGCTCAACCAGTCCAGCAAGGTCGACGTGCTCGACGTGCCGGCCAACCGGGGCCTGTGCTGCCACGTCGGTGGCGACATCGACTTCGACGCGGCCGGCAACCTCTACCTGTCCACCGGTGACGACACCAACCCGTTCGAGTCGTCCGGCTACTCGCCGCTGGACGAGCGAACCAACCGCAACCCCGCGTACGACGCGCAGCGCAGCGCCGGCAACACCAACGACCTGCGCGGCAAGATCCTGCGGATCAAGGTGAACGCCAACGGCACGTACTCCATCCCGTCGGGCAACCTGTTCGCACCCGGCACCGCCAAGACCCGGCCGGAGATCTACGCGATGGGGTTCCGCAACCCGTTCCGGATCAGCGTGGACAAGGCCACCGGGGTGGTCTACGTCGGTGACTACGGGCCGGACGCCGGCTCCACCAGCTCCACCCGCGGGCCGTCCGGCCAGGTGGAGTTCAACCGGGTCGCGGCACCCGGCAACTACGGCTGGCCGTACTGCACCGGCACCAACACCACCAGCGAGACGTACAACGAGTGGGACTTCGCGACCAGTGCCAGCGGCGCGAAGTACAACTGCACCGGCGGGCCGACCAACAACTCGTTCCGCAACACCGGCCTGACCACCCTGCCGCCGGCCCAGCCGGCCTGGATCCGGTACGCGGGCGACGCCGGCACCCCGACCGAGTTCGGCGGCGGCTCCGAGTCGCCGATGGGCGGCCCCGTCTACCGGTACAACGCCTCGTCGACCTCCACCACCAAGTTCCCGCAGTCGTTCGACGGGCAGTTCTTCGCCACCGAGTTCGGTCGAGGCTGGATCAAGCCGATCCACGTCAACTCCGACGGCTCCCGCGGCACCATCGACACCTTTCCCTGGGTCGGCAAGCAGGTGATGGACTCGGCCTTCGGCCCGGACGGCGCGTACTACGTGCTCGACTACGGCACCGGCTACTTCAACGGTGACGCCAACTCGGCGCTCTACCGCTTCGACTACGTCGGCGGTGGCAACCGGGCGCCCACCGCGAAGGCAAGCGCCAACCGCACGTCCGGGGCAGCCCCGCTCACCGTCACCTTCTCCTCGGCCGGCTCGTCCGACCCCGAGGGCGGCGCGCTGACCTACTCGTGGGCGTTCGGTGACGGGACCACCTCGACCTCGGCCAACCCGTCGAAGACGTACAGCGCCAACGGCACCTACACCGCCACGCTGACGGTGCGGGACCCGCAGGGCGCCACCGGCAGCAGCAGCGTGCAGATCAGCGTCGGCAACACCGCGCCCACGGTCACGATCAACAACCCGGGTAACGGTCAGCTGTTCAGCTTCGGGGACACGGTGCCCTACAGCATCACGGTGACCGACCCGGAGGACGGCACCATCGACTGCACGAAGGTCAAGATGACCTATGTGCTCGGGCATGACCAGCACGGGCACCAGATCACCTCGAAGACCGGTTGCTCGGGCTCGATCACCATCCCGGTCGACGGTGAGCACGACGACGCGGCGAACATCTTCGCGATCTTCGACGCCGAGTACACCGACGCCGGTGGGCTGACCACCCACACCCAGCACACGCTGCCGCCGAGGCACCGTCAGGCCGAGTTCTACGGCACCTCGTCGGGGATCAACGTGTTCAGCAAGACCCCGGCCGAAGGTGGCAAGACCGTCGGTGACATCAACAACGGCGACTGGATCGCGTTCCAGCCGTACCGGCTGGGCAACGTGACCTCGTTCACCGCCCGGGTCTCCTCGGCGGGTGCCGGTGGCACCCTCCAGGTCCGGGCCGGCTCGGCCACCGGCACGGTGCTCGGCTCGGCCACGGTCCCCGTGACCGGCGGCTGGGAAACCTTCACCACGGTCACCGGGACGATCACCAATCCGCCGACCGGCACGACCACGCTCTACCTGACCTTCGCCGGGTCGGGCACCGGAGCGCTCTACGACCTGGACGCGTTCACCTTCGTCACCGGGACGCCGCCGGCCGGCGGGACTGGGCCGATCAAGGGCCTCGCCGGAAAGTGCCTGGACGTGCGTGGCGCCGCCACCGCCGACGGCACACAGATCCAGATCTACACCTGCAACGGCAGCGCCGCGCAGACCTGGGCGGTCACCCCCAACACCACAATCAAGTCGTTGGGCAAGTGCCTGGACGTGTCGGGTGCTGGCACCGCCGACGGCACCAAGATCCAGCTCTGGACCTGCAACGGAACCGCCGCCCAGAACTGGGCCGCCCAGGCCGACGGCACACTCCGCAACCCGTCGTCCGGCAAGTGCCTCGATGTCTCCGGCAACAGCTCCGCTGACAGCACGGTGGTCCATCTCTGGACCTGCACCACCGCCGCCAACCAAAAGTGGACCCTGCCCTGAGCTGGCGGGAGGGGCCCTTCGACAACGCCTAGTGTGATGCGAGGGGCCCCTCCTAACCGCAATTAGGAGAGCGATATGCGCAGACGCCTACGACCCGTCCTCGGTGCGGCAATGGCCGCACTCGCCGTCATCGCCTGCACCACCCCGGCCACCCCGGCCAGCGCCGCCGACGCCCCGTACGACGTGCTGGTCTTCTCCAAGACCGCCGGTTTCCGGCACGACGCGATCCCGGTCGGCATCCAGACCATCCGCGACCTGGGCGCGGCGAACAACTTCACGGTCACCGCGACCGAGGACTCCGCCGCGTTCACCACGAGCAACCTCGCCCAGTACGAGGCGGTCGTCTTCCTCAACACCACCGGCGACGTGCTCAACGCCACCCAGCAGACCGCCTTCGAGTCGTACATCGGCTCCGGCCGCGGTTACGTGGGTGTGCACGCCGCAGCCGACACCGAGTACGACTGGCCGTTCTACGGCAACCTGGTGGGCGCGTGGTTCGCCTCGCACCCCGCGATCCAGCAGGCCAACATGAAGGTGGAGGACCGGGGCCACGCGGCGACTGGTCATCTGCCGCAGACCTGGACCCGCACCGACGAGTGGTACAACTACCGCACCAACGCCCGGTCGACCGCGCACGTGCTGGCCACCCTGGACGAGTCGTCGTACTCCGGCGGCGGCATGGGCGCCGACCACCCGCTGAGCTGGTGCAAGAGCTACAGCGGCGGCCGGTCCTTCTACACCGGTGCGGGGCACACCCAGGCGTCGTACGCGGAGTCGAACTTCCGGAACCACCTGCTCGGCGGCATCCGGTACGCGGCCGGTCGCAGCAAGGCCGACTGCCGGCCGGAGACCGGCTACACCCCGCTGTTCAACGGCTCGACGGCCGGTTGGTCACAGGCCGGGCCGGGCAGCTTCACCAACTCCGACGCCACCCTGACCTCGGTCGGCGGCATGGGGCTGTACTGGTACAACACGAAGCAGTTCACCAACTACTCGCTGAAGCTGGACTGGAAGCTGGCCGGTGACGACAACTCCGGCATCTTCATCGGCTTCCCACCGTCGAGTGACCCGTGGTCGGCGGTGGACAACGGTTACGAGATCCAGATCGACGCCACCGACGCGGCGGACCGCACCACCGGCGCGGTCTACACCTTCAAGTCCGCCGACATCGCCGCCCGCGACGCGGCCCTGAACGCGCCGGGGGAGTGGAACACGTACGAGTTGCTGGTCGAGGGCGAGCGGCTGCAGATCTTCCTGAACGGGGTGAAGATCAACGACTTCACCAACACCGACCCGGTCCGCTCGCTGGCGGGCCACATCGGCATCCAGAACCACGGCACCGGTGACGACGCCTTCTTCCGCAACATCCGGATCAAGGAGTTGGGCACCACGCCGACGCCCGGGAACACCACGATCCAGGCCGAGACGTTCAGCTCGGCCAACGGTGTCTCCGCGTTCACCAAGGAGGGCGCCAACGGTGGGCAGACCATCGGGTACATCGACCCGGGTGACTGGGCCGCGTACAACGGCGTCAACCTGACCGGGGTCACCTCGTTCACGTCCCGGGTCGTGTCCGGCGGTGCGGGTGGCACCATCCAGGTGCGCACCGGCTCGGCCACCGGCCCGGTGCTCGGCTCGGTCGCCGTGCCCAACACCGGCAGTTGGACGACCTTCGCCAACGTCACCACGGCGCTGTCCAACGTCCCGTCCGGCACCCAGAACCTCTATCTCACCTTCACCGGTAGCGGCACCGGGCTCTTTGACGTGGACGACTTCACACTGGTCAAGGGGAGCGGGAGCAGCACCGGGGTCGGCCCGATCAAGGGTCTCGCCGGCAAGTGCCTGGACGTGCGCAACGCGGGCACCGCCGACGGCACCCAGATCCAGATCTACACCTGCAACGGCAGCACCGCGCAGACCTGGACGGTGACGCCGAACTCGACGATCAAGGCGCTCGGCAAGTGCCTGGACGTCTCCGGCAACGGCACCGCCAACGGCACCAAGATCCAGCTCTGGACCTGCAACGGCAGCGGCGCCCAGAACTGGGCGGCCCAGTCCGACGGCACCCTGCGCAGCCCGACGTCGGGCAAGTGCTTGGACGTCTCCGGCAACAACTCCGCCGACAGCACCGTCGTGCACCTCTGGACCTGCCTCAACGCCGCCAACCAAAAGTGGATCCTGCCCTAACCAGTTCCCCCCCCGGGGAGGAGCCGCGACTACGTCACGGCCCCACCC
>NZ_QGSZ01000248.1 GCF_003857055.1 Micromonospora inaquosa
GGTCATCCCGGTGGCTCGGAAGTCGTCCTCGACGGACCCGGAGAGCGGCCGGGACCTGGTTCGGGTGGCGGCCACCGGCGGGCGGGCCGCGCTGCTGACCACCGTGGCCGGCGCTCGTCACCCCGTGGGCGGGGTCGACCTGCTGGTGCTCGGCCCGCCGTACCCGCTGGCCGGGACCAGGTCCGACCCGAACAACAACTCACTGGTGCTGCGCGCCACGGTGGCCGGGGTGCGGATCCTGCTGGCCGGCGACGCGGAGACCGAGGAGCAGCACGCGATGGTGGCGCGGGCGACGCCCGGTCAGTTGCGGGCGGACGTGTTGAAGGTCGCGCATCACGGTTCGGCGTATCAGGACCAGGGCTTCCTCGACGCGGTGCGGCCGGCGGTGGCGCTCGTGCCGGTGGGCACGGGCAACACCTACGGGCACCCGAGTCCGGGGCTGCTTGCCCGACTGGGTGCCGGCGGCGTGCGGGTGCTGCGCACCGACACGGACGGCGATGTGGCGGCGATCCGAACGGGCAATGGTCTGGCGGTGGCCCGGCGAGGTGTGCCCGCAGGCCGACAACCCTGAGCGCGGGCCGACAACCCTGAGCGCGGGCCGGCGACCTTGAGCGCGGGCCGACGAAAGCTGAGCGCAGGCCGACGACGCTGAGCGTGGGCCGGCAACCCTGAGCGCCGGCAGTCTGGACCCGCGATGGCCGCCACGGTCGCTGATCAACTCGGGATCATTGAACCCGGGTTATCGCTGGCGGTCCGATAGCGCGGTTTCCTTGATCCCGTGTGGATCAAGGCGGACGGGCTCCGAATGGACGGGCGATTTGGGAATTAAGCGAATAATTGAGTTGGATGTCTGGATTTGCACTGTGTGCGGGCTGCGCCGATCAAGCAGCGAATGAGCAGGCACGATCCCGCCGCAGGCCGTGCGAATATGGGCGGCGTGACCCCCGCCAGCCTCGCCCCCATTCTGCTCGTCCTCGGTGACGAGGAACTGCTCGCCACGCGCGCGGTCACCGAAGCTGTCGCGAAGGTTCGCGGCGTCGACCCCGAGGTGGACGTCCGCGAATACCAGGCCAGCGCGCTCACCGTCGGCGAGATCGCCGAGATGCTCAGCCCTTCGCTGTTCGGCGGGCGGCGGCTGCTGATCCTGCGTTCCGGCCAGGATGCCCGCAAGGACCTGGTCGCCGCGCTGTTGGCGTACGCGAAGAACCCTGACCCGGACGTCCAACTGCTGGTGCTGCACCTGGGCGGCGCGAAGGGCAAGGCGTTCGCCGACGGCCTGCGGGCGGCCGGCGCGACTGTGGTCCCGGCCGCCAAGCTCAAGGGACACCGCGACCGGGTGGTCTTCGTCCGAGACGAGATCCGCCGGGCCGGCGGAAAGTGCACCGACGACGCCGCCGAGGCGCTCATCGCCGCGGTCGGCAACGACCTGCGGGAGCTGGCCGCCGCCTGCTCCCAGTTGATCGCCGACACCGATGGGCGGATCAGCGCCGAGACGGTGTCCCGTTACTACCGGGGTCGGGTCGAGGTGACCGGCTTCACGGTGGCGGACGCCACCATGGTCGGCGACGTGCCGGCCGCGCTTGAGGCGTTGCGCTGGGCCCTTCACGTCGGGGTCGACCCGGTGCCCATCGCCGACGCCTTGGCCGACGGGGTGCGCACGGTGGCCCGGGTGGCGTCGGCCGGGCGGGGCAGCCCGTACCAGCTCGCCAGCAGCCTCGGCATGCCCGCCTGGAAGATCGAACGGGCGCAGCGGCAGGGGCGGGGTTGGACGCCGGAGGGCCTGGTCCGGGCCATGCAGGTCGCCGCCGAGTGCAACGCGGCAGTCAAGGGCGGCTCCGACGACCGGGCGTACGCCCTGGAACGGGCGGTCTTCTCGGTCGCGGCGGCCCGGCAGGGCAGCACCAGGTGACGGGGGCGAACCGCCCAGCGTGGGCCGCCATCGGAGTGCACGATGAGCGTTATCGGCCGCTCTACGCCCGGCTCCTCGGCCTGCGGTTCGTCAACCCCGGCGGCGTGCTGTGCTTCCTCTTCTTCGAGGGCGCCATCGCTCTGGCGGTCCTGCTCGCCCTCGCCGAGTTGGTCAGCTGGTGGGCGGTGCTGGTGCTGCCCGTCGTGGTGGCGGCCATGGTCAAGCTCAACGACATGGTGGCCGCGATCGTGGTCCGTTCCGCCGCGCTCGTGCCCGAGCAGGAACGGGACCGGTTTCGCCGGCAGATGGAACCGGTGGTCGGCCGAGCCCGGGTGGAATGGGTCTCGCACAGCGTTCCCGGCGTGGTGATCACCGCCGACCCGCCGCCGGCTCCCCGGCGTGCCAACCCGTCAGACTGAGCGCCTACCTCCCGGCGGGGCCACGCGGAGAACGTCCGGCTCGGGGTGACACGGCCGGCCCTGCACACACGGAAGCCCCGGGCCTGGGCCCGGGGCTTTCCGAATCAGTCTGACGGTGAAGTCGTCAGGCGGAGAGCGCCACCACGCGCTTTGCGATCGCGGACTTGCGGTTCGCGGCCTGGTTGGAGTGGATCACGCCCTTGCTGACGGCCTTGTCCAGCTTGCGAGAGGCGTCCAGCATGAGCGCGGTCGCCTTCTCGACGTCACCGGCCTCGGCAGCCTCGTGGAACTTCCGGACGGCGGTCTTCAGCGACGACTTGACCGACTTGTTGCGCAGCCGGGCCTTCTCGTTCTGCCGGTTGCGCTTGATCTGGGACTTGATGTTCGCCACGCGACAGCCTCGTCTTGATAGCTCGGGTTGGTCAGCTTATTGCGCGTGATGACGAACATGCGTCATCGCTGCGCGAAGAGCCAGGTTACCAGGTCGCCCGGGACGAGCCAAAACGGCTCGGCCTTCGCGCGGACGGACCCGGCCCGTCGGGGACCAGGTTACGCCCCCGGCCACGCCGGCGGCTCACCGCCAGCCCGAGCCGCGACAGCGCCAGCCCTGACGCCAGCCCAGCCCGCGCCCCGGCCCGCCGTCACCGCCAGCCCCCGACGGCGGGCCAGCCAGTCGTCACCGCCAGCCCTGACGGCGAGCCAGCCAGTCGAGCGACTGTTCGCCGCTCCACCGCTGGTGGGCCGGCAGATGCGGCGAGGCCGTCGGCGGTGCCGCCGCGGCGCCGGTGAGGTAGTAGCCGGCCAACGCGGCCAGGGTCGCGTCCAGCGCGTCCACAGGCGCGCCGGCGGTGGCCGGGTGCGCGGCGAAGAGCCGGTCCGCGTCCAGCCCACTGGCGTACGCGGTGAGCAGCAGTCCGGCCAGGTCGAACCAGGCCGGCCCGGAGCAGACCCAGGTCCAGTCGCAGAACCAGGCTCGACCGTCCGCGCCGATCAGCACGTTGTCGACCCGCAGGTCGCCGTGGATCAGGCCGGTCGCCTCGGCGGCGTACCGGGGGAGGAGCGATTCCAACTCGACCAGCTCGGGCAGTCGGCCCAGGAGCGGCGCACGCAGTGGTGGGGTTGGCTCACGACCGGCGGCGACCTCCTCCCACCAGAGGATGTCCGACCGGGCCAGGTCGGCCAGGTGCGGCAGGCCGAGCGCGGTCAGCTCGCCCGGCGGGTCGGCCAGGGCGGCGGCGACCTGCGCGTACCCGGCGAGGGTGGCGTCCAACTCGGCGGGCGTCCAGGGCAGGCGTGGGGTGTGCCCGTCGACGGCGTCGGTGCACAGCACGAACCAGCCGGCCGCGGAGAGGGTCCACCGGGGGCGGGGCGCCGGCAGGTCCACCGGCAGCCGATCGAGGATCGCGGCCTCTCGGGCGTACCAGTCGACCAGATGCGGTTGCTCGACGGCGGGTGCGGCCTTGACGAAGGCCCGACCACCGTCTGCGCTGTCGAGCACGGCGGCGAACCCCCGGGTGAAGCCCGCGCCCGCGACCCGGGCGGTGACCACCGGCGAGCCGAGCCGTTCCGCGACCGCGGCCCGCAGCTCCGCCGGCAGCGCCGACCAGGACGGCCGCTGGGCGCTCGCGTGGTACGGCACCGGAGGCAGTTCGGGAGGGGACACCCCACCATGCTGCCCCGGGGTACGTGCGCGACGCACGGCGACACTGCCAGACTGCCAAGCCATGAGGACCGAGGACTTCTGGCAGCTGATCGACGAGGCGCGGGCCGGCGGCGGTGGTGAGCCCGGCCCGGTCGCCGCGCGGGCCGTCGCGCTGCTCGCCGAGCGCGACCCGGAGGACATCATCGGGTACGCGCGACACCAGACGCGGGTGCTGGCCGCCTCGCACAAGGCGGATCTGTGGGGCGCGGCGTACCTGATAAACGGTGGTGCCTCGGCCGACGGCTTCGAACACTTCCGGGGCTGGCTGATGACCCAGGGTCGGGCCGTCTTCGCCCGCGCGGTCGCCGAACCGGACTCGCTGGCCGAACTGCCCCAGGTGCGGGCGGCTTCGCTCAGCGGCGAGGAGTTCTCCGCCGAGCAGATGCTCTCGGTGCCCTGGGACGCGTACCGCAAGGCCACCGCGACCGACCTGCCGGCGGACCGCGACCCGGTGCGCACGCCCGACCTCAACGACTTCTGGGACTTCGACGAGGAGGACGAGGCCCGCCGCCGGCTGCCCCGGTTGGCCGCGCTCTTCGTCGAGCCGCCGATGGAGTGAGGGGTCCGCGGGCCGATCCATCGCCCGCGCAGTGGGCGCACCCCGGCGGCGTGGGAACATAGAGGGGGTCGGCGGCGCGCCGGCCTGTTCACGTCAGCCGACCAGAACGGACCGCTGTGCCACCGAAGCTCGATCCCGGCGCGAACGCCCCTGGTGCCACCGACCCCGGTCGCATCCGGAACTTCGGCATCATCGCCCACATCGACCACGGGAAGTCGACCCTGGCCGACCGGATGTTGCAGCTCACCGGTGTGGTCGACCCCCGGCAGATGCGCGCGCAGTACCTGGACCGGATGGACATCGAGCGCGAGCGCGGCATCACCATCAAGAGCCAGGCCGTCCGCATGCCGTGGACGATCCGCGAGGGTGAGCGGGCCGGCGAGCAGGCCGTGCTCAACATGATCGACACCCCGGGGCACGTGGACTTCACCTACGAGGTGTCCCGGTCGCTGGCCGCCTGCGAGGGCGCTGTACTGCTGGTCGACGCCGCCCAGGGCATCGAGGCGCAGACCCTGGCCAACCTCTACCTGGCGCTCGAGAACGACCTGCGCATCATCCCGGTGCTCAACAAGATCGACCTGCCGGCCGCCCAGCCGGAGAAGTACGCCGAGGAGTTGGCCCACCTCATCGGCGGCGACCCCGCCGACTGCATCCGGGTCTCCGGCAAGACCGGTGAGGGCGTCCCGTACCTGCTCGACGAGATCGTCCGGCAGTTCATCCCACCGGTCGGCGACGCCGAGGCGCCCGCCCGGGCGATGATCTTCGATTCGGTGTACGACGTCTACCGGGGCGTCGTCACGTACGTCCGGGTCATCGACGGCCGGATCAGCGCCCGCGACCGGATCAAGATGATGTCCACCGGGGCGGTGCACGAGCTGCTGGAGATCGGCGTCATCTCACCCGAGATGGTCAAGGCCGAGGCGCTCGGCGTCGGCGAGGTCGGCTACCTGATCACCGGAGTGAAGGACGTCCGGCAGTCCCGGGTCGGTGACACGGTCACCATCAACAGCCGGCCGGCGGCCGAGGCGTTGGGTGGCTACAAGGACCCGAAGCCGATGGTCTACTCCGGCCTCTACCCGATCGACGGGTCGGACTACCCGAACCTGCGCGAGGCGTTGGACAAGCTCAAGCTCAACGACGCCGCCCTGGACTACGAGCCGGAGACCTCCGGTGCGCTCGGCTTCGGCTTCCGTTGCGGCTTCCTCGGCCTGCTCCACCTGGAGATCATCCGGGAGCGGCTGGAGCGTGAGTACAACCTCGACCTGATCTCCACCGCGCCGAACGTCGTCTACCGGGCAATCACTGACGACGGCGAGGAGATCGTCGTCACCAACCCGAGCGAGTACCCCACCGGCAAGATCGCCGAGGTGTACGAGCCGGTGGTCCGGGCCACGGTGCTGACCCCGAACGACTACGTGGGCGCGGTGATGGAGCTCTGCCAGGGCCGGCGCGGCACCCTGCTCGGCATGGACTACCTCTCCGCCGACCGGGTGGAGCTGCGCTACACGCTGCCCCTCGCGGAGATCATCTACGACTTCTTCGACCAGCTGAAGAGCCGCACCAAGGGCTACGCCTCACTGGACTACGAGCCCTCCGCCGAGCAGGCGTCCGACCTGGTGAAGGTGGACATCCTCCTGCACGGCGAGCCGGTGGACGCGTTCAGCGCCATCGTGCACAAGGACAAGGCGTACAACTACGGCGTCACCATCGCCGCCAAGCTGCGCACGCTGATCCCGCGCCAGCAGTTCGAGGTGCCGATCCAGGCGGCGATCGGCAGCCGGGTCATCGCCCGGGAAACCATCCGGGCGATCCGGAAGGACGTTCTCGCCAAGTGCTACGGCGGTGACATCAGCCGCAAGCGCAAGCTGCTGGAGAAGCAGAAGGAAGGCAAGAAGCGGATGAAGATGGTCGGCCGGGTCGAGGTGCCGCAGGAGGCCTTCATCGCCGCCCTCTCCTCCGACTCCGGCGACGGCAAGGCCGCCGGCAAGAAGTAGTTCGCGACGCCGTACGCGCCCGGGTGCCACACGCGCCCGGGCGCGTCGCGTTTCAAGGCGTCCCGTGCGTCGCGTTTGAGGGCGTTCCGTGCGCTCGTCTGGCCCTGCGTGGCGTGGTTCGCCAGCGGTGTTGCAGTTGTGCACGCTTGGCGACAGGTCCTCGGACATGAGGGCGCGGCGAAGATCCGCGCGCGCTCGTCTGGCGTGGCTTGGCCTGCGCTGTCACGCCGCTCTGCGCTGTCACGCCGCTCTGCCGCCGCCGGGCCTGTTGGCCCGCCGTGACTGCCGGTTGGGCGGCGAGTGTGTGGCGGGCGCGAAAATTTCTGCCGTCGCTGTCGTTGGGGTCGGCGGGCCGACGAAACGGCCTTTTACCTGTGTGGACGCACTCGCGCGTCAATCGACGCACCTCCAGAACATTGACAACTGGCGTTGTCCCTTGAGGTGAGTCGGTTTGGGCTTTCGCTGGGTCGGGCACTTAGCCGTCACGACAGGAAGCACGCACATCGTGTGTCAGACATTCTTTAGAAGGAGGACGACCGTGGAGCTCACCGTGTGGGGCATCATCACTGCGATCGTTGTTGGTCTCATCGTTGGCGCGCTCGGCCGTCTGGTCGTCCCGGGCCGGCAGAACATGCCGATTTGGCTGCACATGCTGATCGGTATCGGCGCGGCGCTGCTGGGCACCGTCCTGGCGCGGGCCATCGGCATCGCGACCGAGACGAGTGGCGTCGACTGGGGCGAGCTGCTGGTGCAGGTCGTGGTTGCGGCGATCGCTGTCGCGCTGGTGGCTGGTGTGGGTGGCCGCCGCCGCGTGACCCGGTAACCATCGAGCCTCATCCCGCACCACCGCTACACCGCCGATGGGCGCCCGGCCGACAGGTCGGGCGCCCATCGGCGTTCTGCCCGCCACGATGGATATCGCCGTTATCGCCCGCCTCCCGCGCGGCGTCTCCGGCGCGTGGCCCTGGAACCTGCCCGTTGTGATGTCGGGGTGTCCGGGGCGGTATCGCCGCAGAAGCCACACCACCAACCCCCGCGAAAATCCATCTCGCCGCCGCGCATCGAGAGATCTTGGACAGTTTCCGTCCGTGCTGAACGGAAACTGTCCAAGATCTGGTCAGCTCCGTTGAACGACGCCATCCACCTCCGTCGGATGCGGCAGCGTTGGTGGCCGGGTGGCCGGCGGCGCTGGGGGTGGCGGCGGCGCCGGGGTGGAACGTGTTCATGTCGGCCAAATCGTGATCGTTTGGTGAGCGGAGTCGGTTTGGATTTTCGGTGGGTCGGGCAATTAACGGTCACGACAGGAAGCACACGCACCGTGTGTCAGACATTCTTGAAGGAGGGTGGCCGTGGAGCTCACCGTGTGGGGCATCATCACTGCGATCGTTGTTGGTCTCATCGTTGGCGCGCTCGGCCGTCTGGTCGTCCCGGGCCGGCAGAACATGCCGATCTGGTTGCACCTGCTGATCGGCGTCGGCGCCGCGCTGCTGGGCACCGTCCTGGCGCGGGCCATCGGCATCGCGACCGAGACCAGCGGGGTCGACTGGGGCGAGCTGCTGGTGCAGGTCGTGGTTGCGGCGATCGCTGTCGCTCTGGTGGCCGGCGTGGGTCGCCGCCGCAGCGTCACCCGATAACGACCCGGCATCATCTGCGAACAACCCACCACTGGTGGGACAGCACGACTGGAAAGAGCGCCCGGCCGAGAGCCGGGCGCTCTTTCGTGTTGAAGCGCCCGACTTTGGCCTGACGTCGGAGTGCCGATCGATGGGCCTCTGCGGTACGTTCGCCACGCTTCGGCCAGTCCCGCCCACTGTCGTAAAGGAATCCTCCGTACTAGGGTGCGGCGGAGAAGGTTAGTTCCAGGCGGCGCGAGGGGAGAAGTGGCGTGAACAGGTGGAAGCGGTTGGCCCCGGTCACCGCCATGGTGGCCTCGGCCGCGATGGTGCTGACCGGCTGTGGAGGCTCCAGCGACGACGCGGCCGACGACAGCAAGCTCACGGTCTGGATGATGGGCGAGGGCGGGGACGCGCAGAACTCCTTCCTCGACGGGGTTGAGGCCGAGTTCCGCCAGAAGCACCCCGACACCGATGTGGTCGTGCAGTACATCCCCTGGCTGGAGGCGCCCAAGAAGTTCCAGGCGGCGCTCGCCGGCGGTGAGGGACCGGACATCACCGAGCTGGGCAACACCGAGACTCAGGGTTGGGCCGCCCAGGAGGCGCTCGCCGACGTGAGCGGCCGGATGAGCGGCTGGGCCGATGGCAAGGACCTGCTGCCCGACCTGGTGCGCAACGCGCAGCTCGACGGCAAGCAGTACGGCGTGCCCTGGTACGCGGGTGTGCGGGCGATCTACTACCGCACCGACTGGTTCGCCGAGGCCGGCGTGCAGCCCCCGAAGACCTGGGACGACCTGGTCAGCGTGGCCAAGGCCGTGCAGGCGAAGAAGAAGGGCACCTACGGCATCGCGTTGCCGGGCAATTCCGAGCTGCCCTTCTACTCCTTCCTCTGGGGTGCGGGCGGCGAGATCGCCAGCAACCAGGGCGGCACCTGGAAGTCCGGCTACACCACGCCCGAGGCGCAGCGGGCCGTCAAGTTCTGGACCGACCTGGTGACCGTCCACAAGGTGGCCCCGCCGGCAGCCGCGGGCTGGAACGAGATCGACGCGCGTACCCAGTTCGCCACCGGCAAGGCCGCGATGGCCTTCGCCGGCAGCTGGCAGCAGGCTGCGATCAAGAAGGACAACCCCGAGATCGAGAAGGTCTGGGGTACGTTCCCGATCCCCGGCCCGGACGGCAAGGCGGCGCCCGCCTTCGCTGGTGGTTCGGACGTGGCGGTCTGGAAGGACAGCGAGCGGCAGGACCTGGCGTGGGACTACCTGACCGTGCTGCTGAACAAGAAGAACGCGCAGAGTTTCGCGAGCAGCCTCGGCTTCTTCCCGGTCTACCAGGATCTGGTCGCCGGTGACGCGTACGCGAACGACAAGGTGATGGCGTCGTTCGCCACCACCATGCAGAACACCAAGCTCACGCCGCTCACCCCGAAGTGGGTGGAGGTCAGCCGGACGAAGACGGTGACGCAGGCGATGAACAGCTCGGTCATGAAGGGTCAGAAGACGGTCGAGAAGGCCACCGCCGACGCGGCCGCCGAGATGGAAAGCATTCTCAACGCCAAGTGACCACGCTGACCGAGGGGCCGGAGACGGCCGCCGCGCGGGAGACCCCCGCGCGGCGGCGTCGCCGGGTGGACCGCCTGCCGTACCTGCTGCTCCTGCCCGCACTGCTGATCATCGGGGTGCTGCTGCTCTGGCCACTGGGCCAGGTGGTGGTGATGTCGTTCTTCCGGCTGAACAACGTCCGGCAACTGCGCGGCGATCGGGATTGGCCGTGGGTGGGGCTCGGCAACTACACCGACATCCTCTCCGATCCGTTCTTCCTGACGGTGCTGCGCAACACGGTCCTGTTCGCCGCGGCCAACGTGCTGCTCACGATGGTTCTCGGCACCCTGGTGGGGCTGCTGCTCAACCGGCTCGGTCGCAAGATGGCGACGTTCGTGGCCAGCTGCGTGATGCTCGCCTGGGCCACGCCGGCGTTGACCGGCACCATCGTCTGGAAATGGATCTTCGACGACACGAGCGGCCTGGTCACCTGGCTGTTCAACGCGTTGCCGGACGGGCTTTCGAACAGCCTGTTCGGGCGTAGTGACTGGACCGGCTACGGCTGGTTCAACGCCCCGTTGATGTTCTTCGCCATCCTCACGCTGGTGGTGGTCTGGCACTCGTTCCCGTTCATCGCGGTGAGCGTGCTCGCCGGCCTGAAGAGCGTGCCGAGTGAGCTGCACGAGGCGGCCCGGGTGGACGGCGCCAGCCCGTGGCGGGTCTTCTGGAAGATCACCTTCCCGTTGCTGCGCCCGGTCTTCGGGATCCTGATCGTGCTCTCCACGATCTGGGACTTCAAGGTCTTCACCCAGCAGTTCGTGCTGGCCGGCGGCACACAGGACCGGCCGACGTTCATGCTCGCCATCTACTCGTACGCCGAGGCTTTCTCGCCGCCGCCGAAGTACGGGCTCGGCGCGGCCATCGCGGTGATCCTCACGCTGATCCTGTTGGTGGTCACCGGCTTCTACGTACGCATGGTGCTCAGGCAGGAGGACGAGACGTGAAGAAGGTCGCCCTCAACGCCGCCGGGCTGCTGGTCGCGCTCTTCGCGGCGTTCCCGGTCTACTGGATGATCTCCACTTCGTTGAAGCCCAGCAACGAGATCTTCTCGGCCACCCCGCAACCGGTGCCGACCCATCCGACGTTGGCGCACTACCGGGAGATCCTGACCGGCAACCTGATCCCCGGCGTCAGCTTCTTCGACTTCTTCGTCAACAGTGCTTTGGTCGCCGTCTCCACTGTGGTGCTCAGCGGTCTGGTGGCGTTGCTCGCCGCGACCGCCGTGGCCCGGTTCCGGTTCCGGCTGCGGACCAGCTTCCTGATCATGCTGCTGGTGGTGCAGATGATCCCGTTGGAGGCGTTGGTCATTCCGCTGTTCCTGATGATCCAGCGACTGGGGCTCTACAACACCCTGCCCAGCCTGATCCTCACGTACCTCGGTTTCTCGCTGCCGTTCGCGGTCTGGATGCTGCGCGGCTTCGTCGCGGCGGTGCCGAAGGAACTGGAGGAGGCGGCGGCGATCGACGGGGCCAGTCGGGCCCAGACCTTCCGCCGGGTGCTCTTCCCGCTGGTCGCGCCCGGCCTGGTGGCGACCAGCATCTTCTCCTTCATCACGGCGTGGAACGAGCTGATCTTCGCGTTGACGTTCATCAACGACCAGGGGAGCTACACGCTGCCGGTGGCGATGACCTTCTTCTTCGGCCGGGACGACACCAACTGGGGGCCGGTGATGGCGGCGTCCACGCTGTTCACCCTGCCGGTCATCATCTTCTTCCTGCTGGTGCAGCGTCGGATGGTCTCCGGCCTGGTGGCCGGCGCCGTCAAGGGCTGACCCGCCGGCCGTGGACGACCGCCGGAGCCGGCGGTCAACCGCCGGGCAGGACGGTGAGCCCCGACCGGGCGACGATTTCCTGCAGTGCCGCCACGTGCCCGTCGAACGCTGCCCGACCGGCGCTGCTCAGGGTCACCGAGGTACGCGGGCGCTTGCCCACGAAGCTCTTGCGGATCGTCACGTACCCGGCCTGCTCCAGCGTGGTGAGCTGCTTGGACAGCGCCGAGTCGGAGAGCCCGAGGTGCTCGCGCAGGTAGCGGAACTCCGCCCACTCGGTGGCGGCGAGCAGGCTCACCAGGGACAGTCGGGTCGGCGCGTGGATCAGCTCGTCGAATCGGGGAGTGCTCACCGGCCGCCGCCAAGCGGTCGGGTGATCATCACCCTGCGAAGGTAGCGCATCAGCGGCAGCCCGGTGGCGGTCATCGCGGCGGCGGTGGTGATCGCGCCGATCGTCGCGGGCCAGGCCAGGCCGGCTGCCTCGGCGGCGAACCCGGTGCCGACGCTGAGCGCGACCAGGACGAGCACGTAACCGGCGATGGTGATCGCGCCGTGTACACCGATGAGGCTGGTGCGGACCTGGGCCCGGTGCCGCACCACGACTCGGCCCACGACGGCGGCCAGACCGATCGCGTACGCTACCGACCCGACCGCGACCACCCACGGCCGGTGGGTCTCCACGGCTGCGGTGAAGGCGATGATGAGCCCGCCCAGCGCGGGCCAGTACCAGTGGGGGATGAGGGTTGCGGTGACCACCTGGTCGCGGCGGGCGTGGATTTCGGCGAGTGCGTCGGCGGCCGACGCGGGAGTGGTGCCGGGCTCGGTCATCGCAAGCTCCTTGAGAAAAAGGCGAGTACTTTCCCGTCAGGCAAGTAGAGCACATGCTTTCCCAATGGGAAAGTACTTTCCATCCCGGGCGAGAGGGGGTGGGAGGTGGAGCTTCCGGGCGGCGGCTCGCCGTTAGGCTGACGGCCATGACGGGCAGGGTGGCAGCGGTGAACCTCGGCATCGTGACCGAGGCGGGATGGGCCGGCGACGCGAGCGGTCGCAGCGGCATCGACAAGCGACCGGTCGACGGCCCGGTGTCTGTGCTCACCGCCGGCCTGGCCGGCGACTTCATCGGTGAGCGCGCCCATCATGGCGGCCCTGACCAGGCGGTCTACGTCTACGCCGAGGAAGACGCCGCCTGGTGGATGGCCGAACTGGGTCGCCCCATACCGCCCGGTGGCTTCGGCGAGAACCTGACCACCTACGCGGTCGACGTGACGGCTGCCGTGATCGGCGAGCAGTGGCAGGTCGGCACCGCCCTGCTACAGGTCACCAAGCCGCGCACCCCCTGCACCACGTTCGCCGGGTTCTGGGGCGTACCGGATCTGATCAAGCGGTTCACCGTCCGGGCGTCGCCCGGGGCCTACCTGCGGGTGCTGCGGGAGGGGGAGGTTGGCGCGGGCGACCCGGTCGAGGTGGTGGACCGGCCGGCGCACGGTGTGACCATCGGCGAGGTGTTCCGGGCGACGAGCCTGGAGCCGGAGTTGCTGCCCCGCCTGCTGGAGGCGCCCGGCCTGCCGGAGTCGATCCGGGCGAAGGTCCGTCGCCGCCTCGGCGCACAGGGCTGATCTGCCGGCCGGGGGGTCGCCGGTCCCGTAGGGTCGTCCACGGAAGGCGTGCGGCGTGGCCGGATGGGGCGCGAGGTCGATGGCAGCGGACGGTGTCACCGGGGCGGTAACGGCAACCCCGCCGGATCCGGCCCGCCCGGCGTTCCTGGAGCTCTTCTTCGACCTGGTCTTCGTCTTCGCGCTGGCTGCCCTGGCCAAGGAGTTGGCCCAGGATCTGACCTGGACCGGCGTCGCCGAGACGCTGGTGCTGCTGCTCGCGTTCACGCTGATCTGGGCGCTGACGACGTGGTCGGCGGACGTCGTCAACCTGGTTCGCCCGGTGGTGCAGGTGCAGGTCATCGCGGTGGCGGGGGCCAGTTTGCTGCTGGGCGCGGCCGTGGCCGGAGCGTACGACCGGCACGGGCTGCTGTTCGCGACCACCTACCTGCTCATCCGCCTCGGTTCGGCAAGCTATTACCTGCTGGTTATCCGGGACAAGACGCGTCGCAGCGGTCGGATCCTCTGCTGGGAGGCTGTCGCCGGCATCGGTTGGGTTGGTGGGGCGCTCGCCGACGGCCCGACCCGGCTGCTGCTGTGGGCGTTCGCCGTCGCCGTCGAGTACACCGCCGCGGCACTCGGCTGGCCGGTGCCCCGACTCGGCCGATCACAGCCGCAGGAGTGGCGGTTCGTGGGTGAGCGGTTGGCCGAGCGCTACCGGCAGTTCGTCATCATCGCCCTTGGCGTGGCGCTTCTCGTGACCGGGACGATGTTCAGCCTGAGCGATTATCAGATGGACCGGGGCGGGGCCCTGCTGGTGGTGTTCACCAGCGTGGTGCTGATGTGGCGGATCTACATCTACCGTGCCGGTGAACTGCTGACCGAGGCGATCGCCCGCTCGACGAACCCGACGTTGCTCACCCAGTCGGCCGCCATCACGCATCTGATCATGGTGATCGGCATCGGCGGTGTGGCGGTCAGCAGCCACCTCGTTCTGGGTCGCCCGTCGGGGGAGACGCCCGCGTCGTGGGCGGCGGTCATCCTCGGTGCACCGGCGCTGTTCCTGGTCGGCCGCGGCGTGCTGGACTACACCGTGTTCGGCCGGGTCTCCCGATCCCGGCTGGGCGGGTTGGTGCTGCTGGCCGGCCTCGCGCCGGTCACGCCCCTCCTTCCACCGGTGGGGGTCGCGGTGTTGGCCATGACCGTGCTGGCCCTGATCGCCGCGGCGAACCTGCTGAGCACCCGGCTGCACGCGCGTGTGCCGGCCCCGCCGACACTGGGTGGCCCCTCAGCCGGCCGGCGCCACGCGGACCAGCCGTGAGCCGGCGGCCAGCGCCCCTCCGACCAGGATGAGCAGCAGGACCAGGTTCGCCGCCACCAGGACGCCCAGTGGCGGCAGCAGGGTCGCCGCGGGCGCGAGGGCGCACAGCGCCACCACCCCGAGCGCCCGCGACCAGAGGACCCGGCCGGTCAGCACCGCGTCGAACAGGCAACTTCCGACCAGGAACAGGGCCGGTCCGCCGAGGACGACGGCCACCAGTGCCCCCGACGCGCTCCCGGAGGGCCGTTCGATGACCAGCGAGATGCTGGCCGAGACGGCCACCACCCCGGCCGTCATCACCAGATGGCTGTACGAGGTGGAGGTGCCCGGGCGGACCCGCTCCACCACCATGACGCCTGGATCCGCGAGGATCTGCCGGGCCCGCTGGAAGTAGAGCTGGAACAGCAGGACCGCGCTGGCGAACGCGACGGCGCTCGCGGCGACGGGGCCAGGCTCGAAGCCGCTGCCGGCCAGCCCTATGCCGATCGAGAGGATCAGTTCGCCGAGCGCGATGATGAAGATCTCCCGGTGCCGCTCGGAGAGATGGGCTCCGGTGAAGATCTGGCTGGCGAGCTCGGTGCGCCCGAGCCGCGGCGTGGGCCAGCCGAGCCGGGCCGAGCCGAGGTCGATCGCCGCCGCGAGCGACCAGAGCGCCAGCCGGGTCGTACCGTCCGCGAATGCCCCGGCCACCCAGGGGACGGCGGTGACGCCGAACCAGAAGAACACCCGGATGCTTCGGGCCTGGATCGGAGGGTTCACCCGCGTGCCGGGGATGAGCACGGCGTCCCGGACCAGGTGGATGCCGAAGTACGCGGCGACGAAGAGCCAGCCGTGGTCGGCGAAGGCGTACGGGGTCGCGATCGCCATCAGCAGGGTGCCGAACATGACCAGCAGGACGGTGGCCTGGATGATCGGCAGCCGTGGGTTGAACAGGTCGGTGAGCCATGCGGTCAGCACCCAGACCCACCAGGCCGCCAGCAACAGGACGGCGGCCTGCGCCGCGCCCCGGACGGTGAGGTCGTGGGCGAGCTCCACGGCGAGTCGGGAGAACAGAAAGATGTAGACCAGGTCGAAGAAGAGTTCCAGGAAGGTCGGATACGCCGGCTCACCCCGCCGACGAAGGATTCGGGGGAGCGGGCTGGACGTCACCGTGTCTGCCTCCTGTGGCAACCCGCACCCGGGGGCGGAGGAGCTGGCAACCTGGCACTGCGTATGACCCGCCACGCTACCGAACCCGCCGGTCGGCCGACGCCAAAAGGCCCCCGGGTCATCCATGAAGGGACGACCGGGGGCCTTTCGCTACCTCAGCGGAGCCAGGGGATGTTGCGGTCGAGCAGGCCGCGCTCCTTGAGCTCCTTGCGCAGCGGGATCTCGTCGTCGACGTACCCGTCCCAGTTGATGCCCCAGTAGTTGGCGGTGTGGGTGCCCTCGCCGATCAGCTGGCGCTGCACCGGGGTGCGGTTGCGGTACCACTCGCCGTTCACGTCGGGGTGCAGCTCGTCCAGCGGGCGGATCCACCGGTAGGTGTAGCCGACGAAGAGCATCTTGCGGGTGATGGTCGACAGGTTCGTCGACCGCGAGTGCCACTGCCGGCGGTCGAAGATGAAGGCGTCGCCCGGGTTGGCGGTGATCTCCACCGTGCCCTCCGGGTCGGGGTTCTGCACGGTGAGGTCCGCCGGTCGGGGCAGCGAGTTCTTCAGGTGGCTGCCCGGGATGACCTTGGTGGCGCCACGGCCGGTCTCGGAGAGGTCCGACAGCACGTACGCGACCTTCAGCGAGAACATCGGCCGAGGCAGGTTCGGGTCCATCGTCTCCGGGTCGGAGTTCTGCCGGTACCCGTCCTGGTGCCAACCCCAGTACGGCTTCTCCGGCTCGGCGGCCGGCGGGGTGACGTCCAGGTGGTTGTGGTGGGTGTAGATGTTCCAGCCGGCCAGCCCCCACATGTACGGGAAGGCGATCGGGTGGGTCAGCAGCTCACCGAAGAGCTCGTCGCGCTCCAGGAAGCCCAGCAGGTGCAGGGTGCCGTCCTTCTTGGTGGTGCCCTTCGCCTGTTCCTCCGCGTAGACGCGGTCGACCGCTGCCTCCAGCGCCGCCCGGTGGTCCTCCGTCAGGACGTTGCGCAGCAGGAGGAAACCCTGCTCGTGGAACTCCTTGCGGTCAATGTCGCTGATCGGTTCGTAACCGGTCCGGTCGCCGTAATCGAACACCGCGTCGTACCCCTCCCCATGAGGTGAAACCTTTTCTGGCACAGGCCGCCGATCGTAACGCGGTGTCCCAGGCATCGGGGAGGGTGTGTTCGGGGATTGGGGCGGAGTGGGACCCCGCGCAGCGAGAGAAACGCACAGAGTGAGATCTAGGTGATCAATAGCGGGATTTCACGCACTTTGCCGGATTGTGCGGTCACTGCCGGTTAAGAGATCCGGGGTGATCAACCTTCGTTGAACACCTCGGCCACCACCTGAGCGGCGGGGCCCTGCTGTCCGCTCACCCGGCCCCACGAGCCGTCGCGCGCGGTCCACTCCAGGTCGCCGAAGCGGACCCGCTTCACCCCGTGGTCCTGGGCGTGTGAGACCAGCCAGTGCGCGTACCGCCAGCCGTCGCGTTGGTCGCCCGGGGTCACCGCCAACCCGGTCGCCTCGGTCGGGTCGGTGCCCTTCAAGCCCCAGTCCAGCACCAGGTTGCGGGCCAGCTGCGCCGCCGCCGCCGCGCCATGCATCGCCGGGGTGCGGCCCACCGTGCAGGCGACCGCGCCGCTGGCGTCGCCGAGCAGCGCCCGGCTGAGCACCTCGGAGTCGCCGGCCCACTTCTGGTACGCCTCGGGGAACGCCGAGCGCTGCACCCGCTGGGCGGCATCGGTGATCCGCATCTTCTCCCAGCCGCGCACCTTCTTCAGGGCCGCGTAGAACCGGTTGGCCGCGTAGCGCGGATCGCGGATCTGCGCCGGGGTGCCCCAGCCCTGGCTCGGTCGCTGCTGGAACAGGCCGACCGAGTCGCGGTCGCCGTCGGCGAGATTGCGCAGTCCGGACTCCTGGTACGCGGTGGCTAGCGCGACCACGACGGCCCGCTCGGGCATTCCACGCTTCGCGCCGATCGCCGCGATGGTCGCCGCGTTGGCCATCTGGTCAGCGTCCAGCGCGACCCGCCCATCGGCCTGCACTGTGCACTTCCGTGCCACCAGCGGCAACTTGAGGTTGTCACCGACCTGCCGTACCACGAGCCAGATCGCGATCACGGCGATGAGGATGAGCGCCACTCCACCCGCCACGGTTGCCCGAGTTCGCACCCACACCCCCAGCTCGACAGTCTGCCAAGCGTACGTCCCCGCACGCCCTCTCCGGGTCGTCCGAGCGGTTCGGGCCCGGTTCGGCCAGCTCCGACCAGTTCGGGGTCGGCTCCGTTGTCGCGTGCCGGTTGGCGACGTTCCCGCTCCGGTGGCGATCTCACCTGCTCGGTCGTTCTGTCACCCGCCCCCGAAGGTGGGCTGTCGTGCGCGTCACCGGGTGGGCGACGACGGGAAGCGATTGACCGGTCAAGGACTTAGCGCTGTTGACATGTCAATCCGACCTACCGCCTGTACCCGGCGCGTCGGTCACCGAACGAGGAGGAGTTCCAATGGGAACGCTCGACGGCAAGGTCGTGCTGATCACCGGCACCGGCGGCGGCCTGGGCCGCGTCGCGGCGCTGACCTTCGCCCGCGAGGGCGCGAAGGTCGTCGGGGCCGACCTCCAGGTAACCGGTAACGACGAGACGGTCGAACTCGTCCGCGCCGCAGGCGGGGAGATGACCGGCATCGCGCCGGTCGACCTCACCGACCCCGAGCAGGTACGCAAGCTCGTCGACGACGCTGCCGCCGCCTACGGCGGACTCGACGTCGTCTACAACAACGCGGCCGCGCTCCGCTTCGGCCCGATGCCCGACTTCTCCGTGCAGGACTGGCGCTACACCATCACCGGAGAACTCGACATTCCGTACTTCGTGTCGAAGTTCGCCTGGCCGCACCTTGTCCGGCGCGGTGGGGGCGTCATCATCAGCGCCGCCTCCATGGCCGGGATGATCGGCGGTCACGTGCCGCCGATGGTCGGCCACACCGCCGCGAACGCCGGCATCATCGGCATGACGCGACAGCTCGCGCTCGAAGGCGCGCCGCACGGGATCCGCGCGGTGGCGGTCAGCCCCGGCCCCACCCTCACCCCGGCCAGCGAACGCGACCTCGGTGACAACCAGGAGGCACGGGACGCCATCACCGCCAAGACGCTCCTCAAGCGTTTCGCGCGCCCCGAGGAGATCGTCGAACTGGTGGTCTTCCTCGCGTCCGACCGGGCGTCGTACATCACCGGGGCGAACTACCCGGTCGACGGCGGCGCGACCGCCTGGTGAGCCGATCCTGGGGCGCCGCCGCTCCCCGGCGGCGCCCCGACCCTCAGTCGTCCAGGGCGGGCACCCAGCGCGCCGGTCGACGTTCGCGGAAGGCCATGACCCCCTCGCGCCCCTCGTCGGAGAGGAAGTAACCGGTCGAGACGGCGGACAGCCGGGCCAGCTCGGCACGCAGCTCGGCGGTACCCGGTCGGCGCAGCAACTCCTTGGCGCCGGCCAACGCGCCCGGCGCGCCGCGCACCAGCGAGTCGCAGTAGCCCCGTACCGCGTCGTCCAGCCCGTCCGCCGGGACCGACGCCGTGACCAGGCCGATCTCGGCGGCCCGGCGACCGTCGAAGGTGTCCCCGGTCAGGTACAGCTCGGCGGCGGCACGGGAGTGCAGCCGGGGCAGCACGGTCGCCGAGATCACCGCCGGGATCACCCCGATGCGTACCTCGGTGAACGCGAACGTCGCCTCGTCCGCGCAGACCGCCAGGTCGGCGGCGGCGATCAGGCCGAGCCCACCGGCCCGCGCCGGCCCGCCGACCCGGGCCAGCACCGGCTTCGGGCACTCCCAGAGCGCCGCGAGCACGTCGCCCAGCATGCCGGCCGGCACCGTCCCGCTGGCGTACGCCGCGGCGGTCTCCTTCAGGTCCGCGCCCGAGCAGAACACCGGGCCGGTGTGGTCGAGCACGATCACTCGGACCGCCTCGTCGGCCACCGCGCCCGCCAGCCCGGACAGCAGCTGCGTCATCAGGCCGGTGGAGAGCGCATTGCGGTTGTGCGGGCTGTCCAGGGTGAGGGTGGTCACCCCACGGGCCGTGGCGACCCGCACGAGGACGTCGGGAGAGGTCATGCCGGGCACACTAGTGGCCATGCCCGGCGTCCTTCCAGATGGTGAGACCGTCCCCGTCGACGGCTCGTTGCCCGCCACCGCCACTGCCGCGGTCGGCGCGCGCGGCTTCGGCGTGTACGTGCACGTGCCGTTCTGCGCCAGTCGCTGCGGCTACTGCGACTTCAACACCTACACGGCTGCGGAACTGGGCGGCGGTGCCAGCCGCGAGGGGTACGCCGACACCGTCCTGGCCGAGCTGAAGCTCGCCACCCGGGTGCTGGGCGACAACCCGCCGCCCCGGGTCGACACGGTCTTCGTCGGCGGCGGCACGCCCACCCTGCTCCCCGCCGACGACCTGGCCCGCATCCTCGACGGCATCGACCGCACCTGGGGGCTGGCCGCCGACGCCGAGGTGACCACCGAGGCCAACCCCGAGTCGGTCACCCCGGAATCGTTGAAGCTGCTGCGGGCGGCCGGCTACACCCGGATCTCGCTGGGCATGCAGTCCGCCTCCCCGGGCGTGCTGGCGATCCTGGATCGCAAACACAGCGCCGGACGGGCCACCGCCGCCGCCCTGGAGGCGCGCGACGCCGGGTTCGAGCACGTCAACCTGGACCTGATCTACGGCACCCCGGGGGAGCGGGCCGAGGACTTCGCCGCCTCGCTGGAGCAGGTCGTCGCCGCCGGGGTGGACCACGTCAGCGCGTACGCCCTGATCGTCGAGGACGGCACCCGGCTCGCCGCCCGGATGCGGCGCGGCGAGCTGGCGTACCCCAGTGACGACGTGGCCGCGGATCGCTACCTGGCCGCGGAGGCCGCGCTCGACGCGGCCGGTCTCTCCTGGTACGAGGTCTCCAACTGGGCCCGCACCGAGGAGGCCCGCTGCCGGCACAACCTGCTCTACTGGACCGGCGCGGACTGGTGGGGACTGGGGCCGGGGGCGCACAGCCACGTCGGTGGGGTGCGCTGGTGGAACGTGAAACACCCCTCGGCGTACGCCCAGCGGTTGGCCGCCGGCGCCTCTCCCGGCCTGGCCCGCGAGGTGCTCACCGCCGACGAGGCGCACATGGAGGACGTGATGCTCCGGCTGCGGCTGGCCAGTGGCCTTCCGCTGGCGGTGCTCGACGCCACCGGCCGGGCCGGCGCCGAGCGGGCGCTGGCCGACGGCCTGCTGGCCGCCGACGAGTACGCCGGCGGCCGGGCGGTGCTCACCCTGCGCGGGCGGCTGCTCGCCGACGCGGTCGTCCGCGACCTGCTGCCCTGAGCGGCCCGCTGCCCCCGGACCGGGGCAGCGGTGGTCCGGACCGGCCGGGGGAGCGGCCGGCTCGGCTCACTTGATGAAGCTGGCGGAGAGCGGGTAGCGGTAGAGCTGACCCTCGTTGGCCTTGATGCCGGCGATGATGCCGAACACGGCGCCGAGGATGAGGGCCGCCGCGACCCCGATGAACCCGATCAGGATGCAGGACAGGACCCAGCCGACCAGGCCGACGATCGACCAGATGAGCTGGAAGTTGAGTGCCGCCACAGCGTGTGCCCGGACGGTCGGGGACTGGCTGCCCCGCGCCAGCATCGCCACCAGCGGGCCGATCCAGCCGAGCACGCCACCGCTGATGATCATTCCGGCGGCGCCGCCGAAGTGCGCGACCAACGCCCAGGTCTTGTCCTCGTTGTTGGCGTAGCCGCCGCCGGGACCGCCGTAGGCCCCACCGGTCGGATAGCCGCCGGGCGGGGGGTAGCCCCCGGGCGGGGGATAGCCGGCCGGTGGGTAGCCGCCTGACGGCGGTGGGTCACCGGTGGGCGGCGGATAGCCACCGGCCGGGGGATAGCCGGCCGGGCCGGGTGCGCCGGACAGTGGGGCGGTGGGCGGCTCGGCCGACGGGGGCAGGCCCGGGGACGTCGGCTCCGGCGGGTAGTTGCCGGGGTCACCCGAGCCGGGAGGGCGAGGAGGTTCAGTCATGGATGTCACGGTAGGGGCCCGTGGCAACGCCGCACCAGAGCGACACCGTCCGGGGGTGCGGGCCGATCGGCCCAGTGGGGTGGCGCGGGCCGCACCGACCGGTGGCCGTTGATCATCGCGTCGGCGGGCCTGCCGACGTAGACTGGCACTCGTTACAGTCGAGTGCCAGGACGGCTCGGCCGGCCCAGGGCGCCGGCGGCCGACGTGCGACAGGAGGTGCGGAGGATGGGTCTCGACGACCGGAAACTCGCCGTGCTCCGCGCCATCGTCGAAGACTACGTCTCCACCCAGGAGCCGGTCGGCAGCAAGGCGCTGGTCGAGCGGCACCAGCTCGGGGTCTCCCCGGCCACGGTCCGCAACGACATGGCCGTGCTGGAGGAGGAGGGCTACATCCGGCAGCCGCACACCAGTGCCGGCCGGGTGCCCACCGACCGCGGCTACCGCCTCTTCGTCGACCGGTTGTCCCGGGTCAAGCCGCTGAGCCCGGCCGAGCGCCGGGCCATCGAGCGCTTCCTGGTCGGCGCGGTCGACCTCGACGACGTGGTGCACCGCACGGTGCGGCTGCTCGCCCAGTTGACCCGGCAGGTCGCCGTCGTGCAGTACCCGAGCCTGGCCCGCTCCTCGGTGCGTCACCTGGAGCTGGTGCCGATCTCCACCACCCGGCTGATGCTCGTCATGATCGCGGACACCGGGCGGGTGGAGCAGCGACTCGTGGAGCTGCCCGGGCCGGTGCCCGCCGACGACGTCACCGACCTGCGCCGACTGATCAACGAGAAGCTCGCCAACGCCCGACTGTCCGAGACGCCACCGCTGGTGCAGGCGCTGGTCGAGGAGGCACCGACCGGGCTGCGGCCGACCATGACCACACTCGCCACCGTGCTGTTGGAGACACTGGTCGAACGGCACGAGGAGCGGATCGCGCTCGCCGGCACCGCCAACCTCACCCGGGGTGGCCTGCTCGACTTCCAGGGCTCCCTGCGGCCGATCCTTGAGGCTCTGGAGGAGGAGGTCGTGCTGCTCAAGCTCATCGGTGAGACCGAGCCGAGCACGACCCGGGTGCTGATCGGCGACGAGAACGAGTTCGACAACCTGCGCGCCGCCTCGGTGGTCAGCACCGGGTACGGCCCGGGCACCACCATCGTGGGCGGCCTGGGGGTGCTGGGGCCCACCCGGATGGACTACCCCGGCAACATCGCCACGGTGCGCGCCGTGGCACGCTACGTGGGCGAGTTGCTGGCCCAGAACTGATTGGTCAGGGCCGACGCGGCCGGCTGCGGCCGCCGACCGGCGCAACGCGAGACGAACATGAGGACACGGAACGCAGTGGCCAGGGACTACTACGGCATTCTCGGTGTGAGCCGGGAAGCCTCCGATGATGAGATCAAGCGCGCCTACCGCAAGCTGGCGCGCCAGTTCCACCCGGACGTCAATCCGGACCCGGAGGCTCAGGAGAAGTTCAAGGACATCAACGCCGCGTACGAGGTCCTCTCGGACGACCGCAAGCGGCAGATCGTCGACCTGGGTGGCGACCCGCTCGCCCCGGGTGGCGGCGGCGCTGGCGGCCCGGGTGGCCCCGGCGGTGCCGGACCGTTCGTCGGTTTCCAGGACATCATGGACGCCTTCTTCGGCGGTGCGGGAGGTGGCGCCCGTGGCCCACGGCCGCGTACCCGCCCGGGCGCCGACGCGATCCTGCGGCTCGAACTCGACCTGCACGAGACGGCGTTCGGCGTCGAGGCCCCGATCACCGTCGACACCGCTGTGCTCTGCACCACCTGCTCGGGCGCTGGCACGGCAGCCGGCACGCACCTGGCGACCTGTGAGGCGTGCGGCGGTCGGGGCGAGGTGCAGTCGGTGCAGCGCACCTTCCTCGGCCAGGTGGTCTCCGCCCGGCCGTGCACCGTGTGCCAGGGCTACGGCACCACCATCCCGCACCCCTGCCCCACCTGCGCCGGCGACGGCCGGGTGCGGACCCGCCGCTCGCTGACCGTCAAGATCCCGGCCGGCGTCGAGGACGGCATGCGGATCCGGCTGGCCCAGCAGGGCGAGGTGGGCCCCGGTGGGGGCACCGCCGGTGACCTCTACGTGGAGATCCACGAGCGCCCGCACGACGTGTACTCCCGCAAGGGCGACGACCTGCACTGCCGGGTCACCGTGCCGATGACGGCGGCGGCGCTGGGCACCCGGCTGACCATCAAGACGCTGGACAGCGAGGAGACCGTCGACGTCAAGGCCGGCACCCAGCCGGCCAGCACGCTGCGACTGCGCGCCCGGGGCGTGCCGCACCTGCGCGGCACCGGCCGGGGCGACCTCTACGTGCACCTGGACGTGCGGACGCCGACCAAGCTCGACCCGGACCAGGAGAAGATGCTGCGCGACTTCGCCAAGACCCGTGGTGAGGAGGTCGCCGAGCTGTCCAAGCAGGGCGGCTTCTTCTCCCGGATGCGCGACGCGTTCAACGGGCACGCCTGAGGTGTCCGCACCGCTGTTCCTGGTCGAGGCGTTGCCCACCGGCGCCGCGCTGACCCTGGACGGCCCGGAGGGGCACCACGCCGCCACCGTGCAGCGACTGCGCGTCGGCGAGGAACTGCTGCTCGCCGACGGCCGGGGTGGCACGGCCGCCGCCGTGGTCACGGCCGTCGGCCGGGGCAGCCTTGAGGTCACCGTCACCTCCCGGGGGTACGCGGACGCGCCCGTACCCCGGCTGGTGACCGTGCAGGGCATCGCCAAGGGCGACCGGGGTGAGCTGGCCGTGCAGGCGATGACCGAGGTCGGGGTGGACGAGATCGTGCCCTGGGCGGCATCGCGTTCGGTGGCCCAGTGGCGCGGCGACCGGGGCGTACGCGCCCGGGAGAAGTGGGTGGCCACCGCGCGGGAGGCGGCCAAGCAGGCCCGCCGCCCGTGGCTGCCGGTGGTGGCCGGTGCGCCGGACGAGTCCACCGCGACGGTGGCCCGCCGGATCGCCGGTGCCGCCGCCGGGTTCGTGCTGCACGAGGAGGCCGAGGAACGGCTCACCACCGCCGAGCTGCCCTCCGCCGGTGAGATCGTGCTGGTGGTCGGTCCGGAGGGTGGCATCGCCCCGGCCGAGCTGACCTCCTTCGCCGAGGCCGGCGGGCGACCCGTACGCCTCGGGCCGGCCGTGCTGCGCACCTCCACCGCCGGGGTGGCGGCCCTCAGTGTGCTCGCCACCCGGCTCGGCCGCTGGTAGTCCGACCGCTCGGGACCGGCTCCGTGCGCCGACCCGCAGCCCTCTGGGTCAGCTGCGCAGGTAGGAGGCGCCGTTGAGGTCGACGATCGTGCCGGAGGTCCACTCGGCCTGCGGCGAGGCCAGCCAGTGCACGGCGGCGGCGATCTCCTCCGGTTTGCCCACCCGGTCGAACGGGCTCTGCGCCCGGATCGCCGCGCCCTCCTCACCGCGCAGGTACTCGGTGACCATGTCGGTCGCCACGAAGCCCGGCGCGACGGTGGCGACCGCGATGCCGTACGGCGCGAGCGCCACGGCGAGGGACTGACCCAGCGCGTTCAGCCCCGCCTTGCTGGCGCCGTACGCCGGCTGGTGCGGTTCGCCGCGGAACGCGCCACGGGACGAGACGTTGACGATCCGCCCGCCGCGTTCGCGCATGTGCTGGGCGGCGCACCAGATGACGTTGCCGGCACCGGTCAGGTTGGTGTCCAACACCTGCCGCCAGCGCTGCTGCCACTCCTCGTACGAGGCGCCGAAGATCGGGTGCGGGTCGTCGCGGTCGCCGTACGTCCCGGCGTTGTTGACCAGCACGTCCAGTCCGCCGAGCAGCTCGGCGGCCCGGTCGACCATGACCCGGACCGCGTCCGGATCGGTGAGGTCGGCGCGGACCACCACGTGCCCCGCGCCGGGTAGCCGCGCGCGCAGTTGCTCGGCCGCGTCGGCCGAGTCGCGGTGGTGGATGGCCACCCGGTCCCCGCTGGCCGCGAACGCCTCCGCCACCGCACGGCCGATGCCACGCGAAGCCCCGGTCACGAGTACCGCCCGATCCGTCATGCCGGCCATCCTGCCTCAGCCGTACCTTCCCTCCTTACACTGCCCCGATGGGATCCGACTGCCTGTTCTGCCGCATCGTCGCCGGGGAGATCCCGGCCACCGTGGTCCGGGAGACCGACACCACGCTCGCCTTCCGCGACATCGACCCGAAGGCGCCGGTGCACGTCCTGGTCATTCCGAAGGAGCACTACGCCGACGTCGCCACGCTCGCCCAGGGTGACCCGGCGCTGGCCGCGGACGTGCTGGCGACCTCCGCCGCCGTGGCCGAGGACGAGGGCCTGCTCGGCGACGGTTTCCGGTTGATGTTCAACACCGGCGCGTACGGCGGGCAGGAGGTGTTCCACGTGCACGCGCACCTGCTCGGTGGTGCGCCGCTCGGCCCGATGCTCGCCCGGAACCTCGCGTGAGCGAGCGCAGCGAGCGAACCAGCAGGCTCGGTACCGCGGCGGTTCGCGCCGGCGCGAAGCGAAGCGGAGCGGGGGCGTGACCGCCGGTTCGGCAGCCGACCCTCGGGTCGATGAGCGCCTGGGTCGCCTCGTCCGCACGGTGCAGGCCGAAGCTCGGGTGCCGGCGGTGTCGGCGGCGCTGCACCGGGCCGACCGACCGCTCTGGAGCTGCACCGTCGGCGAGACCGGCACCGACAGCCCGCTGGGGTCGGGCACCCAGTTCCGGATCGGCTCGGTCACCAAGACGTTCACCGCGGTGCTGGTCCTGCAGTGCCGCGACGACGGGCTGCTGGACCTGGACGACCCGGTGGGCCGGCACCTGAACCTTCCGGCGCACGGCGAGCTGACCGTACGCCGGTTGCTGTCGCACACCGCTGGTCTGCAACGCGAGCCGTTCGGCGATGTCTGGGACAGCCTGCGCGCACCGGGCACCGACCAACTGGTCGCCGAGTTGGACCGGGCCGAGCGGGTGCTGCCGACCGGGCGCCGGTTCCACTACTCGAACCTGGGTCTGGCCGTGCTCGGCCAACTCGTGGCCCGGCTCCGGGGCGAAAGTTGGGCGCAGGCCCTCACCGAGCGGATCCTGACGCCGCTGGGGCTGACCGACACCACGGTGACCCCACGGCCGACGGCGGCCACCGGGTTCCTGGTCGACGCGTACTCCGACGAGGCGCACCCGGAACCGCCGACCGACTTCGGCGCGGTCGGCCCGGCCGCCCAGCTGTGGAGCACCGCGACCGACATGGCCCGCTGGGCGGCGTTCCTGGCCGACCCGGCGGCGCTGGACCCGGCCGGCGCGGTCCTCGCCCCGGCCACCCTGGACGAGATGCGTTGGCCGTTGACCACCACCGACGAGACGCTCTGGGGGGCGGGCTTCGGGCTCGGGCTGATCCTGATCCCGCAGGGGGAGCGGGTGATGCACGTGGGGCACGACGGGGCGATGCCCGGTTTCCTCGCCGGGGTGTACGGCCGTCGCGGCGGTGACGGCACGGCCGGCGCGATGGGCGCCGCGGTGCTCGGCTCGTCCGGCACCGCGAGTGAACTGCTCGACCTGCCGCACCGGCTGCTCGCCGCGGCGGTCGAGCACGACCCGGCCGAGATCGAGCCCTGGCGGCCTGGTGCGCCCGCGCCGGCGGCCCTGCGAGGTCTGCTCGGCCGCTGGTGGGGTGAGGGCTCCGAGTACGTCTTCTCCTGGCACGACGGCACGTTGCGGGCGCGCGGGGCCGCTGACCCGGCCGGACGACCGCCGGCGATCTTCACCCCGGTGGCGGACCAGCCGGACGTGTTCCGGGTGGTCTCCGGTCGGGAGGCCGGTGAGCTGTTGCGGCTGACCCGGGACGAGGCCGGCGTGGTGGTCCGGATGCACTGGGCGACGTACCGGTTCACCCGCCACCAGGAGACCTTCGACCGGTACGACTTCCGGGCCGGGAGTTGATCGCGGCCAGCGGAAATGGGCGCGATGCGGCCCGTGTTGAACCGATACGATGGGTGTAACGTCCGCACGCCAGGCCAGCAGGCCGGCGCCGAGATCGAGAGCAGGTGGCGCAGGGCCCTTCGGCCCGACCTATGACCGGCACCCCACCTCCCGGCCCGCCCCGGGTGCAGACCAGGATCACCGTGCCCGACCCCAAGATCATGGTCAATCTGCTCGGCGCTGGCGACGAGATCCTTCGACTCGTCGAACGCTCGGTCAACAGTGACGTGCACGTCCGCGGCAACGAGATCACCATCACCGGTGACCCTGCGGACAACGCCCTCGCCGAGCGGGTCTTCAGCGAGCTCCTCGAACTGATCGAGAAAGGCGAGACCCTGACCACTGACGCCGTCCGGCGTACCGTCGGCATGCTCGAGCAGGGCAGTGCCGAGCGGCCCGCCGAGGTCCTGACACTCAACATCCTCTCCCGGCGCGGGCGCACCATCCGCCCCAAGACTCTCGGGCAGAAGAAGTACGTCGACGCGATCGACACCCACACCATCGTCTTCGGCATCGGCCCGGCCGGCACCGGAAAGACCTACCTGGCGATGGCGAAGGCCGTCCAGGCGTTGCAGGCCAAGCAGGTCAACCGGATCATCCTCACCCGGCCGGCGGTCGAGGCGGGCGAGCGACTGGGCTTCCTGCCCGGCACGCTCAACGAGAAGATCGACCCGTACCTTCGGCCGCTCTACGACGCCCTGCACGACATGCTCGACCCGGAGACGATCCCGAAGCTGATGGCCGCCGGCACGATCGAGGTCGCCCCGCTGGCCTACATGCGGGGTCGTACGCTCAACGACGCGTTCATCATCCTGGACGAGGCGCAGAACACCACGCCCGAGCAGATGAAGATGTTCCTCACCCGGCTCGGCTTCAACTCCAAGATCGTCGTGACCGGTGACATCACCCAGGTGGACCTTCCCGGCGGGACGAGCAGCGGCCTGCGGGTCGTCCGGGAGATCCTGGAAAACGTCGATGACGTGCACTTCTCGCAGTTGTCCAGCTCCGACGTGGTCCGCCACCAGCTGGTCGGGGAGATCGTCGACGCGTACGCCCGCTGGGACGCCGAGCGGGAGAATCAGCAGGCGCAGGGCGTTCACGCCGTGCCTGGGCGACCCGCCCAGGGCGGCCGGGCCGGCCGCCGCCGCTAAAGCAGAGGAAAGCAGTTGTCCATCGAGATCGCCAACGAGTCCGGTGTCGACGTCGACACCGACGCCGTGCTCGCCGTCGCCCGGCACGCCCTCGACGAGATGGGGGTCAATCCCCTCGCCGAGCTGTCAGTGCTGCTGGTCGACATCGACTACATGACCGAGCTGAACCACCGCTGGATGGGTGGCGACGGCCCGACCGACGTGCTCGCCTTCCCCATGGACGAGGGCAGCGTCGACCACGGCCCGGGTGAGTCCGCTCCGGCCGGCGGCGAGCCCGCCCTGCTCGGCGACATCGTGCTCTGCCCCGAGGTGGCGGCCAAACAGGCGGCGACCGCCGGGCACGCGCCGGCCGACGAGCTGCACCTGCTCACCGTGCACGGGGTGCTGCACCTGCTCGGTTACGACCATGCCGAGCCGGAGGAGGAGCGGGAGATGTTCGCACTCCAGGCTCGGCTGCTGGCGAGCTGGCGGTCGACCCGCACCCAGTGATGTCGACTTCTCCGTTACTGGCGGCCGGCGCCACCGCCGGCCTTCCCGACTTCCAGCTGATCGTCTTCGCGGCCGGCCTGGTGGTGTTGGCCGGCCTGATCGCGATGACCGAGGCGGCCCTCGCCGCCGTGTCACCGGCCCGAGCCGCCGAGTTGGCCCGCGACGGGGTGCGCGGCGCCCGCACCCTCCAGGTCGTCGCCGGCGACGTCGTCCGGCACCTCAACCTGCTCCTGCTGTTGCGGCTGCTCGCCGAGCTGACCGCCACCACACTGGTGGCGCTCGTGGCGGTGGACAGCTTCGGCGCCGGCTGGTGGGCGGCGCTGGTGACCGCCGGCGCGATGACCGTGGTCAGCTTCGTGGTGGTGGGCGTCGCCCCGCGCACCATCGGCCGGCAGCACGCCTACGCGGTGGGTCGGGCGGTGGCGCCGCTGGTCCGTTGGCTGGGCCGGGCGCTCAACCCGCTCGCGTCGTTGCTGATCCTGATCGGCAACGCGGTCACCCCGGGGCGCGGCTTCCGGGAGGGCCCGTTCGCCAGCCAGGTGGAGCTGCGGGAACTGGTCGACCTGGCCGAGCAGCGTGGCGTGGTCGAGCACGGCGAGCGCCAGATGATCCACTCCGTCTTCGCGCTCG
The DNA here is from genome assembly GCF_003857055.1 of Micromonospora inaquosa. Classification (GTDB taxonomy): domain Bacteria; phylum Actinomycetota; class Actinomycetes; order Mycobacteriales; family Micromonosporaceae; genus Micromonospora; species Micromonospora inaquosa. The sequence continues at coordinate 29,826 of NZ_QGSZ01000248.1, forward strand.
GTGACACCATCGCCCGTGAGGTGATGGTGCCACGCACGGAGATGGTGTGGATCGAGGAAGGCAAGACGCTCGCCCAGGCGCTGGCGCTCTTCCTGCGGTCTGGCTTCTCCCGCATCCCGGTGATCGGTGAGAGCGTCGACGACGTGCTGGGTGTGCTCTACCTCAAGGACCTGATCCGGCGTTCCCGTGGCGGGGACCCGAGGGCCGAGCAGTTGCCGGTGGCCGAGCTGATGCGCCCGGCGACCTTCGTACCCGAGTCCAAGCCGGTCGACGACCTGCTGTCCGAGATGCAGGCCGCCCGCAACCACCTGGTCATCGTGGTCGACGAGTACGGCGGCACCGGCGGCCTGGTCACCATCGAGGACATCCTGGAGGAGATCGTCGGTGAGATCACCGACGAGTACGATGTCGAGCGCCCGCCCGTCGAACGTCTGGCGGACTCCTCGGTGCGGGTGACCGCTCGGCTGCCGGTGGAGAATCTCGGCGAGATGTTCGACACCAACCTGCCCACCGACGAGGTGGAGACGGTCGGCGGGCTGCTCGCCCAGTCGCTGGGGCGGGTGCCGATCCCGGGTGCCGAGGCCGAGGTCGCCGGCCTTCGCCTGGTCGCCGAGGGCACCACCGGGCGGCGCAACCGGATCGACACGGTGCTGGTCAGCCGGGTGGAGCCGGGCCATGAGCAGGACACTGCGGGGCGCGGCGAGCACGCCGACCCCGGGGACGACACGGACAACTATCGAGACGACGAGAGGCAACCCGCCGATGCCTGACACACCCGCCGCGCCTGCCGCCCGGCCCACCCCCACCGAGTCGGGCGCGTTGAGCGCCGAGGACGGCAAGCTCGTCGTCCTGGCCCGGGGAGCCCGCGCCCGGGTCGGTGCCGTGGAGGGCGCCGCGGTCCGCGACCAGGACGGTCGGACGTACGCGGCGGCCAGTGTCGCGCTGCCGTCGTTGACGCTCACCGCGTTGCAGGTGGCTGTCGCTTCGGCGGTGGCTGCCGGGGCGAGTCGGCTGGAGGCCGCGGTGGTGGTGACCGAGGCGTCGACGCTGGATGGTGCCGGGCACGCGGCGGTGCGGGACCTCGCGGTTGACGCGCCGGTCCACGTGGCCGCTCCGGACGGCACGGTCCTCGGCACGGTGACCCAGTGAGCCCGGTGCAGGATCCCCAGGCCCGACCGTACCGGGCCGGGTTCGGCTGCTTCGTCGGTCGTCCCAACGCCGGCAAGTCGACGCTGACGAATGCCATCGTCGGCACCAAGATCGCCATCACGTCGAACAAGCCGCAGACCACCCGGCACGTCATCCGGGCGGTGCTGCACCGCCCGGAGTCGCAGCTGGTCCTCGTCGACACGCCGGGCCTGCACCGTCCCCGTACGCTGCTCGGCGAACGTCTCAACGACCTGGTCCGGTCCACCTGGACCGAGGTCGACGTGATCGGTTTGTGCATCCCGGCCGACGAGCCGGTGGGGCGCGGTGACCGGTTCATCACCGGTGAGCTGGCCGAGTTGAAGGCGACAGTGCTGGCGGTCGTCACGAAGACCGACCTGGTAGACAAGCGCCGCCTGGCGGAGCAGCTGCTCGCGGTGAGCCAGATGGGCGAGTTCGCCGAGATCGTGCCGGTGAGCGCGGTGTCCGGGCACCAGGTGGACACCCTCGTCGACGTGATGACCAAATATCTGCCGCCGTCGCCGCAGCTCTACCCGGACGACATGCTCACCGACGATCCCGAGCAGGTTCTCGTCGCGGAGCTGATCCGGGAGGCCGCCCTGGAGGGGGTCCGCGACGAGCTGCCGCACTCCATCGCCGTGGTGGTGGAGGAGATGATCCCCGAGGGTCAGGTCATGAAGATCTACGCCGACCTGTACGTGGAGCGGCCCAGCCAGAAGGCCATCGTGCTCGGGCACAAGGCGAGCCGGCTCAAGGAGGTCGGCACCACCGCCCGCAAGCAGATCGAGGAACTGCTCGGCAGCCGGGTCTACCTCGACCTGCACGTGCGCGTCGCGAAGGACTGGCAGCGCGACCCGAAGCAGCTGCGCAAGCTGGGCTTCTGATCCACCAGCACCGACCGGCCGGGTGATCCGGTCCGGTCGGTGCGGGTGGGGCACCGCCGGCCGGGAGGGTGGGATCGGCCCGTCACTGGGCTTGCGGGGGCCGGCCGAGCCGACGGCAATCGTCGTCACCCGTGATCGTCTTCGGTCAGCTGGGTGGAAAGACTCACGTTTGGTCGGGGTGGTGGCCGTTTCGCGCGGGCACCGCGCAGGGTAGGGGAGTTACGCCCCGATCCCCCGACCCAGATGCAGGCTGATGCGCAACCGGTATCTCGATCTGCTCCGTTTCCTGGCCATCGTTCGAGTTGTCGTCTACCACGTCACCGGGTGGGCGACCCTCACCCTCGTCTTCCCCGCCATGTCGGTGATGTTCGCGCTGGCCGGGTCGCTGATGGCCGCGTCGCTGACCCGGTCCGGGCCGGCGGCGGTCGGGCGGCGGCTGCGGCGGCTGCTGCCGTCGTTGTGGGTGCTCGCGGTGGTCTTCGTGCCGGCCATGTTGCTCAGCGGGATGCCGATGAGCCCTCGGGTGCTGCTGTGGCTGTTCCCGATCGCCGACCCGCCGGCCAACAATTGGGGCGCCCTGGCGCTGAGCGTCATCTGGTACCTGCGCGACTACCTGTGGTTCGTGTTCGCCTCACCGGTGGCGTTCTGGCTGTTCCGGCGTGCGCCGCTGCCGACAGTGCTCGCCCCGTATCTGCTGCTGGTGACGATCGAGGTGGGGATCTACCCGGCGCCGCCGGTGCTGCGTGAGTTCGGACTCTACTTCGGAGCGTGGCTGCTCGGCTTCGCCCATCACGCCGGGATGCTGCGCCGGCTCTCCGGCCGGTTGCTGTACCCGCTGGTGTTCGCCCTCGCCGTGGCCGGCGGCGCCTGGATCCTCGGGCATCCCGGGCCGCGCGGATACGACCTCAACGACAACCACCTGGGCAACGCCCTCTGGTCGGCCGCGTTCATCCTGATCGTGCTGGGTCGGGCACCGGCCGGGATTGCCTGGCTGAGCCGGAGCCGACTGGCCGACCGGGCGGTGACCGTGATCAACCGGCGGGCGCTCACCGTCTACCTCTGGCACATGCCGTTCGTGGTGGCGCTCACTCCGCTGGTCGACGTGGTGGGGTGGTCCCACCAGGATCCGGTGGGACTGGCCATCCGGGTGCTGCTGGTCTTCGCCCTGGTCGGGTTGGTCACCCTGGCCGTCGGCTGGGTCGAGGACGTTGCCGCCCGCCGCCGCCCGGAGCTGATCCCCGGTGGGTCGGTGCGGTCCGCCGACGTGGCGGTCCCGCCAGCCGGCGAAGCGGCGGACGGGGCGACCGTGAGACGAGCGGTGGTGCCGGCGCAGCGGGTGGCCGGGGAGGCAGCCAGCGCCGAGATCAACGCTGGCTGATCGTGAGGTTGCCGCTGTCGGCCGAACCGTCGAGCACCAGGGACGCGGCCGGGTTGTCGGCGACACTGATGGACTCGTCGCCGGAGTCGGCGTTGGACCGGACCCGGTAACTGCCCTGGGGCACCAGCAGCGTGACGTCACCGCTGGAGGCGTGGACCCGGGCCGAGGCGGGCTGGTCCAGCTCGACGTGGACGTTGCCGGAGCGGGCCTCGGCGTCGACGGTGCCGCCCAGCCGGCGTGCGGTGATGTCTCCGGACGAGGCGCGCAACCGTACCGCCGCGGCTGCCTCGTTCACCTCGATGTTGCCGGAGCGGGCCTCCACCCCGACCGCGCCCGACGCACCGGAGATCCGCACGTCGCCCGAGCTCACCTGTAGCTCCACCGTGCCGACCCGGCTCAGCTCGACGTTGCCGGAGCTGGTCTCGCCCTGCACCGTCACGCCCTCGGGGACCGTCAACTCGTAGGAGATGCTGCACCGCGAGCCGCAGTCGGTGTCCAGCACCAGCTCGGTGCCCTTGATCTCGTACCGGGTGTTGTCCGGTTCACCGCCCTGGTAGCGCACCACCCGCTTGATCCGCACCTCGGACGCCGGGCCGGTGCCGCGGACCACCACGTCGCCCGAGCCCCCGGAGAGTCGGACCGTGGTGATCCGGACCGTCTCGGTGTTGTCGTAGTCGAGCCGGCGGAACGACAGGTTGTCGCACCCGGCGAGCACGATGAGGGTGGTGGCGAGCCCCAGCGCGACGGGGGCGGCGACGCGACGGCGGCGCGGGGTGGTGGTCAGGTGCAGTGCCATGGCCAGCACGCTACGGCCGAGCACGAGCCGGCCGCATCGGGGTTCATCCGCGCTTCCACCCCGAAGCAACCCTGATTTCACACCCCGAGGGAGAATGACCCGATGGCCGGGTATCGCCGACAGCTCTACCGCGACGACGCGGTGGTGCTGCGTGTGCAGAAGCTCGGCGAGTCCGACCGGATCATCACCCTGCTCACCCGCCGGCACGGCCGGCTGCGCGCGGTGGCCCGGGGGATCCGCCGCACCACCAGCAAGTTCGGCGCCCGGCTGGAGCCGTTCGGCCATGTCGACCTCCAACTCGCCGGCGACCCGAAGGGCAACCACGGCAGCTCACTGCACACCGTCAGCCAGGTCGAGGGCATCGACCTGTACGGCAAACGGTTCCTGGGCGACTATCCGCGCTACACGGCGGCCAGCGCGATCGCCGAGACAGCGGAGCGGTTGACCCCGGTGGAACGGGAGCCGTCGCTGCGGCTGTTCCAGCTCACCGTCGGCGCGCTGAAGGCGCTGTCCCGGGGCGAGCACGCCACCACCCTGGTGCTCGACGCGTACCTGCTGCGCGGGATGTCCCTGGCCGGCTGGGCGCCGGCGCTGGTCGCCTGCGCGGTCTGCGGCACACCCGGGCGGCACCGGGCGTTCTCCGTGCCGGCGGGTGGCGCGGTCTGTCCGGATTGTCGGCCACCCGGGGCGGCTCATCCCGCGCCGGCCACCATCGATCTGATGTCCGCGCTGACCACCGGCGACTGGGTGCTCGCCGACGCCACCGACGCCGCCGTACGTCGGGAGTGCAGTGGGCTGGTCGCAGCTCACCTGCAGTGGCACCTGGAGCGCGCGCTACGCTCGCTGCCGCTGGTCGACCGGGGTTCCTCGGCGGCCGGTGCGGCCTCGCCGCCGGAAGGCACCGGGGCCGTGGTGCTCCGGCCACGTGGCGACGTCGAGGCCGGGGCGGACGGCGCGAACAGGGAGTGACCGAGTGATCCGATCGAAGAAGGCTGGTCGGCGCGAGCCGACGCCGCCGGTGCCACACCCGTCCGGGGCCCGACCTCCGGCGCTGCCCACCGAGGCGGTGCCGAGGCACGTGGCGGTGGTGATGGACGGCAACGGGCGCTGGGCCAAGGACCGCGGGCTGCCCCGCACCAAGGGGCACGAGGCGGGGGAGCACAGCCTCTTCGACACCATCGAGGGTGCCATCGAGATGGGCATCCCGTACCTGTCGGCGTACGCGTTCTCCACCGAGAACTGGCGGCGTTCACCCGACGAGGTCCGGTTCCTGATGGGGTTCAACCGGGACGTGATCCGTCGCCGCCGGGACCAGCTGGTCGACCTGGGTGTACGGGTGGTGTGGTCGGGCCGGCCCGGTCGGCTGTGGAAGAGCGTCATCTCGGAGTTGCAGACCGCCGAGGAGATGTCCCGCGACAACTCGACGTTGACCCTGCAGTTCTGCGTGAACTACGGCGGGCAGGCCGAGATCGGTGACGCCGCCGCAGCGATCGCCCGGGACGTGGCGGCCGGCCGACTGGACCCGGCGAAGGTCACCGAGAAGACAGTGGCGAAGTACCTCTACCACCCGGAGATCCCGGAGGTGGATCTGTTCCTGCGCCCCTCCGGGGAGGAGCGGATCTCCAACTTCCTGCTCTGGCAGACCGCGTACGCCGAATTGGTCTTCCTGGACACGCTCTGGCCCGACTTCGACCGCCGCCACCTCTGGTACGCGTGCGAGTTGTACGCACAGCGGGACCGACGCTTCGGCGGCGCGCTGCCCAACCCGGTCGCCCCGACGATCTGAGCCGACGCGCTTACCCGCACGTCACTCTGGGTATCAGAGACGTCAGAAGCCACTGACGGAGGTGAACCCACATGATCCAGAAGCGCATTGCCCAGTGGGCGGTGATGGCGGTCGCGGTGCCGCTGGCCGCGGCCGGCGCCCGCCGGCTCAGCCACACCCTGGAGGCCCGGCGTGGTCCCTCCGGGGCGACCCGGCTGCTGACCAAGGGTGCGGATCTGATCCGCCCGCAGAAGGCCAAGCGTCGTCGCCTCTTCTGACCAGCCCTCACCTGTTCCCGGCGCCGCCCGCACTCCCGTGCGGGCGGCGTCGTCGCGTCCCCGCGTTGCGAGGTGGGGTGGTGCGGTCGTTTCGGGGTGCCGCGGAAGGCGGGCGGGTAGGGTCCGGAGGTGGTGGGGCGACGGCGGTGGGGGTGGAAATGCGCGATCTCCGATTCAAGATGATCATGGCGTTGAACGCCGCCGATCTGGGCGACCCGATCTGCGAGCAGGTGGCCGAGATCTGTGCCGAGATCGCTGAGCAGCACTGCGCCGAGTTCGGCCACACACCGCAGCTGCGCACCGGTGAGATCGCCGAGCTGGCCGTCGGCGAGCCGGCCCTGAGCTGGGCGCCGTCGACCCCCGACACCGGGCAGCGTGCCTGGTGACCGCGCCCGCGGTCGACATCCGTCGGGCCGATGATCGCTTCGCCACCCGGATCTCCTGGCTGGATTCCAAGCACTCCTTCTCGTTCTCCCGGCACTACGACCCGGCCAACACCCACCACGGCCTGCTGCTGGTCAACAACGACGACGTCGTCCGACCGGGGGCCGGCTTCGAGACCCACCCGCACCAGGACATGGAGATCGTGACCTGGGTGCTGCGCGGTTCGCTGGTGCACCAGGACTCCACCGGGCACTCCGGGGTGATCTACCCCGGTCTGGCCCAGCGGATGAGCGCCGGCACCGGCATCCTGCACTCGGAGAAGAACGACGCCTGGCGGCTGAACAACCAGGAACCGCACAGCGACCCGGTGCACTTCGTGCAGATGTGGGTGCTCCCCGACGAGCAGGGCGTCGACCCCGGCTACGAGCAGGTGGAGATCGAGGACGAGCTGCTCCGCGGCGGCCTGGTGCCGATCGCCTCCGGGATGGACCGCTACGACGGCGCGTCCGCGATCCGGATCCGCAACCGGTACGCGACCCTGCACGCCGCCCGTCTCGCCCCCGGCGACGAGGTCACCATCCCCGACGCGCCCTACGTGCACCTCTACGTGCCCAACGGCACCGTGACCCTGGAAGGCAGCGGCCCGCTCGGCAGTGGCGACGCCGCCCGGCTCACCATGACCGGTGGCCGGCGGGTCACCGCCGACGAACCAGCCGAGATCCTCGTCTGGGAGATGCACGCCACGGTCGCCTGACCGTTACCCGCGCGGGCCGACTGGCGCGCAGGCCAGCGCCTCGACGCGGCTGTGGTGGCCTCCCACCAGGGGAGACCACCACAGTCAGGATCGAACACGACCACGCCCGGCGCCGGGGCGCCGCGCCGGGTTACGCCGGGGACTCGGTGCGGTCGCCGGCCCAGGTGGTGTGGAACGCGCCCTCGCGGTCCACCCGCTGGTAGGTGTGCGCGCCGAAGTTGTCCCGCAGACCCTGGATCAGCGCGGCGGGCAGCCGCTCCGCGCGCAACGCGTCGAAGTACGCCAGCGACGACGAGAACGCGGGCGTCGGCACACCGGCCCGGGTCGCGTCGGCCACCACCCGCCGCCAGCTCGGCACACCAGCGCTGACCGCCTCGGCGAAGTACGGGGCCACCAGCAACGTCGGCAGGTCGGGCTGCTCGTCGTACGCCTCGCGGATCCGGTTGAGGAAGCGGGCCCGGATGATGCAGCCGCCCCGCCAGATCGTCGCGGTGCCGCCGAGGTCGATGTCCCAGTTGTATTCCTGGCTGCCCGCGCGGATGTGGTCGAAGCCCTGCGCGTACGCGACGATCTTGGAAGCGAGCAGCGCCCGACGGACGTCCTCGACGAAGGTCTCCCGGTCGGTGACCTGCCACTTCTCACCCGCGTCGGGGAACGCCCGGCGGGCCGCCTCGCGCTGGTCGACGTGCCCGGAGAGCGAGCGGGCGAAGGTCGCCTCGGCGATCCCGGTGATCGGAATGCCCAGGTCCAGGGCGCTCTGCACGGTCCACCGACCGGTGCCCTTCTGCTCGGCCCGGTCCTGCACGATGTCCACGAAGGACCGGCCGGTCGCCGCGTCGGTGTGCGCGAGCACATCGGCGGTGATCTCGATGAGGAACGACTCCAACTCGCCGTTGTTCCACTCCCGGAAGATCTCCGCGATCTCGGCCGGCGTCGCGTCCAGGCCGGCCCGGAGCAGGTCGTACGCCTCGGCGATGAGCTGCATGTCGGCGTACTCGATGCCGTTGTGCACCATCTTGACGAAGTGCCCGGCACCATCCGGCCCGACGTGCATGCAGCACGGCACGCCGTCCACCTGGGCGGCGATCTTCTCGAACATCGGCCCGAGCTTCGCGTACGACTCGGCGGAACCGCCCGGCATGATGCTCGGCCCGCGCAGCGCGCCCTCCTCGCCGCCGGAGACACCGGTGCCGCTGAAGTGCAGCCCCTGCGCCCGCAGCGCCTCCTCCCGGCGGCGGGTGTCGGCGAAGTGGGCGTTACCGCAGTCGACGATGATGTCGCCCTCGTCGAGCAGCGGAACCAACTCGTCGATCACCGCGTCGGTGGGCGCGCCGGCCTTCACCATGACGATGACAGCGCGGGGTCGTTCCAGTGACGCCACGAAATCGGCCATCGTCTCGCCCGGCACGAACGTGCCCTCGTCGCCGTGCTCGGCGACCAGGCTGCGGGTGCGCTCCGGCGAGCGGTTGTGCACCGCCACCGTGAAGCCGTTGCGGGCCAGATTGCGGGCCACGTTGCGCCCCATCACCGCCAGCCCGGTCACACCGATTTGTGCCCTCGCCTGATCAGCCATTCGTGCCGCCACCTCTCGTCACACCACTATCAGCGTTTGGAAACTTACCGTGATGTGAGCCGTTACGGACCAGTGACCGGCGTCGCGTTACTGCACGTGATGTGGACGTTGCCGCTGGCGGCGCGGGTTCTCGACAGTGGGCGGTGAGCCCCGCGCAGGGAAACGTGTCGTCATTCCGGGCCCCGCGCGTCAGCCTTCAGCGAGACGGGCTTCGATTCGGGCGATCTTCCCGGTGAGCGCGTCGGTCACCCCGGGCCGGACGTCGGCCTTGAGCACCACACTCACCCGGGGCGCCTGTGCGGCGACAACGTCGACCGCCCGCTTCACCACCGCCATCACCTCGTCCCACTCGCCCTCGATCGTGGTGAACATGGCATCGGTCCGGTTCGGCAGGCCGGACGCACGGACCACCCGCACCGCCTCGGCGACCAGGTCACCCACGGAGTCGTCACCGCCGAGCGGGGTGATCGAGAACGCGATCAGCATGTGCCGATCCTGTCAGTAAAACGGGTGCGCGTCTCCTCGTGCGGTGGTTAGGCTGCCGGCATGCGTAACTGACGCCCCACTTCCGAGCCGGCCCGCCGTCCCGCGTCGCGGTCCGTGCGCTCCCGGGCGTCCCGCATTCCCTCCCCGCCATGTGGCGGCGTTGGCCCTGCCCGATCCCCGGTGAGCAGTCCCTTCCCCACTCGACCGTCGCGCGACGGCGGTCACCAGCCGTCCGACCGACCGCCGCAGCGCGGGACCGGCCGTGCCGGTCGGCACTGAAGGAGGCCCGGATGCCTGCCAGGCGTAACCCGAAGAAGACCCGTACCCCGAGAGCGACGCCGCTCGGCGTCAACCCGGCGGCCGGCCACGGCCCGCTGCCACCCGCCCTCGCGGCCCTCGACCTCGCGGTCGAACCGGCCCTGCCAGCGGTGCTGGTGGAGCCGGGAGCGCTGACCGAGTCGGCGCCGCTGGTGGAGTCGGCGTTGCCGGCGGCGCTGGCCGAGTCGGCGTTGCCGGCGGCTGTCCCGGACGAGGTGGTGCTGCCGGTCGACCTGCCGGGAGCGGTCGACCTGTCGGCAGTCGATGTGCCGGTGGTTGTCGACGTGCCGAAGGTGGGAGACCTGCCGAAGCCAACCGGGCGACCGAAGGCACCGACGGCCGGCCCGCCGCAGGGTGGCGGTGGTCGCTCCGGCGGCGGTCGCAGTCAGCAGGCC
>NZ_QGSZ01000268.1 GCF_003857055.1 Micromonospora inaquosa
TCTTGGCGGGGGCCGGCGGCGGGGGTCGTCGGTGAACGGAAGTCCGGGACCCGGAAGTCCGCGACCGGCGACCCCGCCAAGAACCGGTGAGCTAGCCGATGCGGAACTGGTCGCCGTAGACGGCGAACACCAGCGGGGTGTTCAGGTTGAAGTTGCCGTTGTTGAGGAACACCCGCTGGGCGGTGTCGACGCGGGAGGTGTCCGAGTGGGCCTCCTCCTTCTTCATCTCGATGACCCGCTCGTCGAGGAAGGCGTTGAGCCAGGTCCGTTCGTCGCCGCCCTGGGCTGGCGGTTTGGCCCGGTTCAGGGCGCGGCTGCGGATCTGACGCATCCCCTCGTACCCGTGCATGACCGCCGCGTCGTAGTAGGCGAACTGGCCGAGCGCCCGGACCTGGTCGTTCTTGCCGTCGCGTACCGACGGGTTGAAGTAGACCCGGTCGCGTTCGGCCTCCTGGGCGGCCTGGAAGACCGAGTCGGTGGCCGCGGTCCGCCAGTCGCGGGGGAAGTTGGGGTCGAGGCCGGAGTGCGACGGGGTGCCGTTGACGTTGCGCAACGCCGGCAGGTAGCCGGCGAGCACGTTGCCCGGCTTGGTGCGGGTGTACGCCTCGACCAGTTCGAGCATGTCGCCGGTGCCGGAGCAGAAGCCGATGATGCCGGCGGTGTAGCCGCGCCCGTCACCGATGTCCTCGATGTAGGAGAACTGCGCGCGCCAGTCGAGCGAGGAGTTCTCCGCGGCCGAGACGAGCTGCATGGCGACGTCCTTCTTCGCCGGGTCGTCGAGGTTGGTGCCGCTCGGGTTGGTGGGCGTGGGGGTGGTGGTGCCACCGCCCGGCAGGGTCCACCGCTGGTTGGTGGTGCCGCCGCAGGTCCAGATCTGCAACCGGGTGCCGTTCGCGGTGCTCCGGTCGGTGACGTCGAGGCACTTGCCGGAGCTGGAGTTGATGAGTGCGCCGTTGCTGGCGGTCCACTTCTGCGCGCCGGTGTTGTTGCAGTCGTACAGCTGCACCTTGGCGCCGTTGGCGGTCGACGCGGCGGTGACGTCGAGGCACTTGCCGAGTGCGCGGATCGAGTTGTCGGTGTTGCCGACGGTCCACGTCTGGGCCGCGCTGCCGTTGCAGTCGTAGAGCTGGACGGGTGTGCCGTTGGCCGGGTTGGCGCCGGCCACGTCGATGCACTTACCGCCGAGGCCGGTGATCGGGCCGGCGGTCGCGGCGCTCGCCGACGGCAGGCCGTAGCCGACGGCGGCGACACCGATCAGCAGGGTTCCCACGACGTAGGCGACTGTTCTCTGGTGAACCATGGTGTTCCTCGGGGAAGGGGCGGCGTGCCGCCAGCCGGTCGGTGGCCCGGCGCGACAGTTCGGGCCCCGGCGGGCACCGCGAGCATCAGGAAACTGTATTAACAGATACCAGCCCGTCTATTTCTCGTCAATCGACGACCGCGAGGCGTGACACCGCCAGTTCACCCCGTCGTTGGCCGGGCGTCCGTGCCGGTGGCTATCGTCGGGCCGTAACTGATCAACGGGCCGGTCCATCGGAACCAGCACCGTCCGACGGACAGAAGATGGTCATGGAGTCGAGTCTGCGCGCTCGGGTGCGAGCCGGTGACCCCGGCGCGTTCGCCGAGCTGTTCGACCGGTACGCGCGCTCGGTGTACAACCACGCGTTCCGGCTGACCGCCGAGTGGGCCACGGCGGAGGACGTCATGGCCGCCACGTACCTGCAAGCCTGGCGTTCCCGGGAGCGGGTCACCGAGGAGGGCGGGTCGCTGCGTCCCTGGCTGCTCGGCATCGCCACCAACGAGGCCCGCAACCACACCCGCAGCAACCGCCGGTACCGCAGGGTGGCCGCCGCGCTCCTCGCCTCCGACTTCACACTGCCCGACCACGCCGACGAGGTCGCCGGCCGACTCGATGACAGCCGACGCATCGCCGCCGCGATCGACGCGCTCGCCCGGCTGCGTCGGCCCGAGCGCGAGGTGTTGACCCTGTGCCTGTGGGAGGGCCTCGACTACGAGTCGGCGGCGGAGGCGCTGGGCGTTCCGGTCGGCACGGTGCGGTCCCGACTGTCGCGTGCCCGTGCCCGGCTCCGTACCCTCGTCGATGCCCCGCCGCGCGCCGCGCGACCGCCGGTCGTGGACGCCCCGCTCGTGCAGGAGGGCAGCCAGTGAGCGCGCCAGACCCGGCCGAGTGGGCGGAGATCGCCCCCCACCCCGGCGATCACGACCTGCCCGCGGGCAGGCACGAGCTGCACCGCAGCCGGCTGCTGACGGCGATCGCGCAGGAGCGGCGTACCCGTGCGTCATCCCGGGCGTTGTTGCGCCCCGCGCTCGCGCTGGCCGCGGTGGTTGCGGTCGCGGCGGGGGGTGCCGCGCTCGCCGTCAGGTCGAGCGACGACCCCCCGGCGGCGCTGCCGTCGCCGGCCGCGAGCCGTTCGGCCGCTCGGCCCGCGCCGCCGGGCGCGGTCGCCAAGATCCGCGCGTACGGCACTGTGCGCCAACTCACCGACACAGCGGACCTGGTGGTCCGTGGCGAGGTCGTGTCGGTGGCGGACGGGCGGACCGTCTACCGGGTGGCCGAGGTGCTCTACCGTGCGCCGGTCGCCGCGGTCTCCACCGAGATCACGTTGGGCACGGAATCGGTCGGGCCGCCCGGCCGGCCGACCGTCCTCTACCTGGCCCTCAGCGGCCCGGAGGCGCGCGTCTACGCCCCGCTGAGCGCCGACTTCGGGATCTTCGACCTCGACGGGGAGACGGCCACCAGCCGATCGTCGACGATGGCGGTGACCGGTCTGCGCGCCGAGGACGCCACCGGGGTGGGCCGTGCGTTCGTCACCACGCTGGCCGAGCTCCGCCAACTCGCCCGCGAGCGCGGCTGAGCCCCGAAGAACGAGGCTGAGCCCAGAGGAGCGCGGGCTGAGGCCAGAAAAGATGGAACTCGGTGCTCGGCCCGCACAGATAGAAGGCGTAAGCAGTGCCGCGTTCCGAGCGAGACGACTCGGGACGGCACCGAGACGCAAGGAGCGTTCCATGGCAGTCGACCTGCGCCGTACCCGGTCTCTGGTGGCCACCGCCGCCGCCGTGCTCGCCGCGGCGGCGTTGTCCGCCTGTGGCAGCACCGGCGCCGACAAGGCCGCCGCGCCCGCCCCGAGCAGCGCCGCCCCGACCACCGCCGCCCCGAGCAGCGCCGCCACGCCGACCAACGCCGTGCCGCCGATCAAGGGCAAGCTGCGCGGGTACGGCACCGTGCAGCAGCTCAGCGAGGCCGCGGACCTGGTCGTACGCGGCGAGGTCGAGGCGGCTGGTTTCCGGGTGGACGAGGTGCTGCGGGCCGCGACCGGGTCGACCGTGCGGGCCGGGGCGCGGATCACGCTCGCCAGCCTGCCCGCCGGTGTGCCGGACATGGCGAACATGTCCAAGCTCGAAGCGGGCCAGGTCGTGGTGCTCTACCTCGCCAAGGACCCGGCAGCCCCGACGTTCCAGACGCTCAGCGGTGACTTCGGGGTGTTCGACGTGAGCGGAACCGGCGCGGAGGCCGTCGCCGTGACCCGCTCGCAGGCCATGGCCGTCAGCGGCCTGCTCGCCGAGGACCCGGCCGCGTCCGGCCACGGTTTCCGCACCACCCTCGGCCAGCTGCGCACGGTCGCCGCCCAGGTCAAGTAGGACGAGTGGGAACGCGGACGGCGCCCGCCGAGTGCCGTCCGCGTGGTCACTGCTCCCGGTAGGTGGCGAGGTCGAAGTCGGCGTGTACGCCGTCGCCGGCGCCCAGGTCCTGCACCCACAGGCCGAGGAAGGCCCCGGTGAAGCCCCACGCCGCGGGCTCACCGTCGATGATCAGTGCGGCGTGTTCGTCGGACAGGATGGTCGCGTCCAGCTCGACCGGTAGCCGCCGCCAACCGGTGCCGAGGTCGTAGTCGAAGCGCACCACCGGCCCGTCGAAGACGGCCCGCAGGCCGACCCGGGTGACGCCGTCGGCATCGACGGTCAGCTCGGGGTACGCGGTGCGCCGCCCGTTGTCTGAGCTGAGCAGCTCCAGCACCGTCCGCCCGTCGTCGCCCCGGGTCAGGTAGAGGTGGTGCCAGTTGAGGGTGTTGTAGTAGGCGGTGATCCCGGCGAGCTGGCGGTGGTCGGCCGGTTCGAACTCCACAACGGTCTCCAGCGAACACTCCATCGCGCCGACGCGTCGCCCGACCAGGCTGGGTGACTGTCGGCCGACCGGCGACTGTCCGCCGTGAATCCGCAGGTACGACGGGCGGGTGTGCAGGTCGACCCAGTCCGCGGTGGCCGGTCGCCGCAGCGTCGACCAGCACCGCCCCAGCTCGGGGGCGTCGAAGTGGTCCGTCTCGGGCTCCGGCGGCCACGGGTGCGCGGGCAGGTTGGGTGCGACGACCTCGTCCGCGGGCACCCCTCCGGCGACCCGTGGCCAGCAGCCCGACGGCCACTCGACCCGCTGGATCGCGGTTTCCCGGCCGAGGACGCAGTTGCCCAGCGGCGAGTACGGGCGGCCAACCAGGTGGGCCAGGTACCACTCGCCGTGCTGGGTGCGGACCAGGCTGCCGTGGCCCGCCTTCTGCAACCGCAGGTCGGGTCGCCCGCAGGAGGTCAGCAGCGGCCCGTCCGGGTCCACCTGGTACGGCCCGAACAGCTCCCGGGACCTGGCCATGGTGACCTGGTGCTCCCAGCTCGTGCCGCCCTCGGCGGTGATCAGCCAGTACCAACCGTCGTGGCGGTACAGATGCGGACCCTCGGTGAGCCCGGCCGGGGAACCGGTGAACAGGATGCGAGGGTTGCCGACCAGACGCCGCGCGGCCAGGTCGTACTGCTGGATCTCGATGCCACCGAAGCGGTCGCGGCCGGGTCGCCAGTCGGCGCTCATGCTCAGCAGCCACGTGGTGCCGTCGTCGTCCTGGAACAGCGACGCGTCGAACCCGCGCCCGTGCAGCTTCACCGGCTCGGACCAGGGGCCGGTGATGTCCTCGGCGCTGACCAGGAAGTTCTGCGGATCCCAGTAACCGCTGGCGAAGCTGGCCACGTCGCTGTAGACGAGGTGGAACTGACCATCGTGGTACGACAGGTCGGGCGCCCACACCCCGTTGGAGTCGCCGCAGCCGCGCAGATCGAGCAGACGCCGTTCGGTGATGATCCCACCCAGGCTGCGCCAGTTCACCAGATCACGCGAGTGGTGCACGAGCACACCCGGGTACCACTCGAAGGTCGAGGTGGCCAGGTAGTAGTCGTCGCCGAGGCGCAGGATCGACGGGTCCGGGTGGAACCCGGCGAGGACGGGATTGCGGATCGACCGGGTAGCGGTCGCCACGTTAGCCATGTCGGTCGACACGAGGGCTCCCCTCTCGACGGGCTGTTGGAACTTCCGGAAACTCGTGATTCTTGGCCATTGACGGCCGTCCCTACGCTAGCCGGTCTTTTCGTATTAGGACAGAGGTATTGACCGGTGAGGCGACAGCTCGTAGCGTGCCGGCCATCGATCGGTATTACCGGCGAAGCATTGAAAGTTTCGGAGATCCATGGATCCCCACCCGCCGGCTCGGCCGGCGTTCGAGCACCCCCTGAGTCCCCGAAGGGATGGATCATGACTACGCACCTCTCCCGCCGAACGCTGCTCGGTCTCGCCGGTGCCGGTGCCGGCGCCTATCTGCTGAGCGCCTGCGGCGACGACGAGCCCAGCGACCCGAACGCCCCGCAGACCATCAACTGGTGGCACATCCAGAACACCGAGCCGATGCTTCCGGTCTGGGCGGCGCTGGCCACCGAGTACAAGGCCGCGCACCCGAACGTCACCCTCGATATCCAGCCCCTGGAGAACGAGGCGTTCAAGGCCAAGCTCACCACCGCCACCCAGGCTGGTGACCCGCCCGACCTCTTCCAGTCCTGGGGTGGTGGCGTGCTCAAGCAGCAGGTGGACGCGGGCCTGGTCAAGGACATCACCGACGACGTGAAGCCGTGGATCGGGAGCCTGCTGCCCGCCGCCCTGGAGCCGTACACGATCGACGACAAGATCTACGGCGTCCCGTTCGACATCGGCATGGTCGGTTTCTGGTACAACAAGGACCTCTTCGCCCGTGCTGGCATCACCGCCGCGCCCACCACCTGGGCGGGCGTGCTCGACGCGGTCCGTCAGCTCAAGGCCGCCGGCATCACCCCGATCGCACTGGCCGGCAAGGACAAGTGGCCGGCCCACTACTACTGGTCCTACCTCGCGATGCGCATCGGCGGGGTGGGCGCGCTACAGAAGGCCGTCGACGACAAGAACTTCGACTCCCCCGACCTCGTCGCCGCCGGCGATCGGCTCAAGGAACTCGTCGACCTGCAGCCGTTCCAGAAGGGGTTCCTCGGCGCGGCGTACGGCACGCCCGACGGGCAGGCCGCCACCATGGGCAACGGCGGTGCGGCCATGGAGCTGATGGGGCAGTGGGCACCTGCGGTGCAGGCCTCCAGCTCCACCAGCAAGAAGGGCCTCGGCGACAAGCTCGGCTTCTTCCCGTTTCCCACTGTCGACGGCGGAAAGGGCGCCACCACCGAGGTGTTCGGCGGCGGCAACGGCTTCGCCATCGGCAAGGACGCCCCCGCGGCCACCGCCGACTTCCTGAAGTTCCTGCTCAGCACGGACAACCAGCGCAAGTCGGCGCAGACCGGCGCGGTGCTACCGACCGTGCGGGAGGCCGCGACGGCCATCCCCGACGCCAACGGCAAGCTCCTCGCGCAGACCCTGGCCAGCTACACCGGCTTCCAGCTCTACCTCGACCAGGCGTACGCGCCGGCGCTCGGTTCGCAGATCAACGACAGCGTCGCCGAGTTGATCGCCGGCAACAAGTCGCCCGCGCAGATCGTCAAGGACATCACGCAGGTGGCGAAGACCGTCTGACCGTGACCACCCACCCATCCGTAGCCGGACATCCCCCTGTGGAGTAGGCATGACCAGGCCATCGACCGTGCCGGACACCAGGCACGGCGACCCGGCGACGGACCCACCGACGTCGGGGCCGGGCACCGTACGACAGCGCGGCCGCCAGCCCCGGCCGGGTCGCGGCGGCGTCCTCGCCATCTTCCTCACCCCAGCCCTGGTGCTGTTCCTGCTGCTGGTCGTCGCCCCCATCCTGGTGGCCAGCTACGCCAGCCTCTACAAGTGGAACGGCTTCGGGCTGCCGGAGAACTTCATCGGGCTGGACAACTACACCCGCGCGTTCCAGGACCCGACCTTCCGTGGTGACCTGTGGCGCGGCTTCGTCCTGGTGCTGCTGTCCCTGGTCGTCCAGCTGCCCGCGGCGTTGGCCCTGGCCATGCTGCTCAACCAGCCGCTGCGGGGCCGCGCCGCGTACCGGCTGATCTTCTTCGCACCGTACGTGCTCTCCGAGGTCACCACGGCCGTCCTGTTCGACCTGGTGTTCTCACCCAACCGGGGCCTGGGCGACGCGATCGCGACGTGGTTGAGCGCCGACGCCGGCACGGTCTTCGCTGACCCGGACACCGTGCTGTACGCCGTCTTCCTCGTGGTGTCCTGGAAGTACTTCGGCCTCTACATGATGCTGTTCCTGGCCGCCCGCCAGGGCATTCCCAAGGAGTTGTCCGAGGCCGCGGTCACCGACGGCGCCACCGCCTGGCAGGCGTTCCGGCACGTCACCCTGCCCCTGCTCGGGCCGACGATCCGGATCAGCGTCTTCCTGTCGGTCATCGGCACCATCCAACTGTTCGACATGGTCTGGGTGCTCACCCGGGGCGGCCCGATCCACTCGTCGGAGACCATGGCCGTGACGATGTACGAGTACGGCTTCCGCCGTTTCGAGGTCGGCTACGCCAGCGCGATCAGCATCATCATGTTCCTGCTGAGCCTCGTCTTCGCTCTCTTCTACCAGCGCATCGTCCTGCGTCGTGACACCGCGGGCGCGATCACCAACCAGGGAGGCCAGCGATGACCGGCACGGTGAACCGCGCCCAGCGGACCCGCGGCCTCGTGTTGCACCTCGTCTGCGTCCTCGTCGGAGCGCTCATCGTCGTACCGGTCTGGTTCGGCGTGCTCGGCGGCTTCAAGGACAACGGTCAGCTCTCCACCAATCCGTTGGGGTGGCCCGACCCGTGGATGCCGTCGAACTACACCGACATCCTCGCGTCCGAGGTGTTCTGGCGGCAGCTCGGTAACAGCCTGCTCGTCGCGGTGAGCAGCACCTTCCTTGTCGTCGCCGCTGCGGCGATGGCTGCGTTCGTCTTCGCGCGGTACGCCTTCCGGGGCCGCGAGTTCCTGGTGACCCTGTTCGCGATCGGCCTGATGTTCCCGTTCGCGGTGGCCATCCTGCCGCTGTTCGTCCTGCTGCGCGGCTTGGGCCTGCTGGACAACCCGCTCGGCGTCATCCTGCCCCAGGCCGCCTTCGGGCTGCCGATCACCATCATCATCCTGCGCCAGTTCTTCCGTACCATCCCGGCCGAGATCGAGGAGGCCGCCGTCCTCGACGGCTGCGGCTCCTTCGGGTTCTTCTGGCGGGTCCTGCTGCCGATGGCCCGCCCCGCCCTGGCCACGGTCTCGGTGCTGGCCGTGGTGACCAGTTGGAACAACTTCATGCTCCCGCTGGTCGTCTTCACCGATCAGAGCTGGTGGACCCTGCCCGTCGGGGTGCAGGCGTTCCAGGGCCAGTACACCGCCGAAACCGCACGGGTGCTCGCGTACGTGGTGCTGTCCATGGTGCCGGCCCTGGGCTTCTACGCCGTGGCCGAGCGTCAACTCATCGGCGGCCTCACCGGCAGCGTCAAGGGATGACCTCGCACCGCCGCCAGCAGACCTGAAGTTTTCCAGCGGACGCAGGGGGGAACCGTGGGCACCGAGAACGGCCGAAACGTCACCATCGCCATGATCGCGCGGTTGGCCGGAGTTTCCGTGCCCACCGTCTCCCGGGTCATCAACGGCCGCTCCGACGTCGCCCCCGACACCCGGGAACGCGTCGAGGCGCTGCTCAACCGGCACGGCTACCGACGCCGGTCACCGACCCGGCGTACCGACGCCGCCCTCATCGACCTGGTCTTCAACGACCTGGACAGCCCGTGGGCCGTGGAGATCATCCGGGGAGTGGAGGACGTCGGGCAGGCCAACGGCGTCGGCACCGTCGTGTCGGCCATCCACTGGCGCATCTCCTCGGCCAGACAGTGGCTCGACAACATGCGTACGCGCTCCACCGAGGGAATCATCTTCGTGACCTCGATGGTGAACCCGCCGTTGCAGGCCGAGCTGCGCCGGCTTCACCTGCCGGTCGTCATCATCGACCCGGCCGGGGTCGACCCGCAGGAGTCACCCACCATCGGCGCCACCAACTGGGCGGGCAGCCTCAGCGCCAACCAGTACCTGATCAACCTCGGTCACCGTCGGATCGGCTTCATCGCCGGACCGCCGCACCTGATGTGCAGCCGGGCCCGGATGGACGGCTACCGGGCCGCCCTCGGCGCCGCGGGCATCCCCATCGACGACACCCTGATCCGGGCCGGCAACTTCTACCACGAGTCCGGCTTCACGGCGGGCACCCAGTTGCTGGCCCTGCCCGACCCGCCCACCGCCATCTTCGCCTCCAGTGATCAGATGGCCCTCGGCGTCTACGAGGCGGTCCGCAAACGGGGCCTGCGGGTGCCCGACGACGTCAGCGTGGTCGGCTTCGACGACCTGCCGGAGGTGCGGTGGTGCTCCCCACCGCTGACCACCGTCCGTCAACCCCTGGCCGAGATGGGCATGCTGGCCGCGCGTACGGTGCTGCGCCTTGCCAGCGGTGAGCGGACCGAGAGCCCCCGGGTGGAGCTCGCCACCGAGCTCATCGTCCGTGACAGCGCCGCACCGCCACGCTCGTGATCTTCCTCAGCCGACCCGCAACGCGTCGTCGACGCCCGTCTCCCGACGGCCGAGGCGCGCCGGATCCCGACCGGAGAGCAGATCCAGCGCGGCCTTCACGCAGGCTCCGTTCTCCCGGGACGAACTGAACCACCACGTCTGGGCGTACCGCTTCGCGCTGTCGTCGCCCACGCCGCTGGCGTCGATACCGAGACGCCGGCACAGCGCCACGGCGCGTGGGAGGTGGAAGGACTGGGTCACCACTGTGGCTCGTCGTACCCCGAAGATCCGTTCGGCCCGCGCACACGAGTCGTAGGTGTCGAAGCCGGCGTAGTCCGGCACCACCTTGTGCGCTGGTACACCCCGCTCCACCAGCCAGCTCCGCATCGCGGCGGGCTCGTTGTAATCGGCGTTCATGTTGTCGCCGGAGACCAGGATCGCTTGAACCTTGCCGGCGTCGAACAGTCGCCGCGCGATCTCCAGTCGGGCCGCGAGGACGGGGGAGGGTGTGCCGTCCGCGTCCACCTTGGTACCCAGGACCAGCGCGACCGGCGCGTTCGGCACCTCGGCCTCGCCGTAGAGGTGGCCCTCCGCGGTGTCGCGGATCCACGTCACGCTGGCCACCGTGCCCCCGGTCAGCGCCACCGCTCCCACCACGAGCGCGAGGATCGTCCGGCGGGCCAACCGCCGATGCTCCCCGTACCAACGCCTGGCCGCACCGAATCGTCCCCGCATGCCGCAAGGCTATTCGGCCCGCGCTCACGACCGTCGTCGGTGTCGTTGTCGACCTGACGCCACCCCCGCGGCAGCGAACAAAGATCATTGTCTATGGACAATCGCTCACTGTTAGCGCTAACGTGACGGACAGTCGTCGATACTCGAACGACCTCGGGCCGCCGGGACGGAGCTGTCGCCATTGGCCCTGGGCGTGACGGACGACGATTGTGGCGTGGGGCGGGTGGCACGTGGCCGGCGCGAGACGGCCCGAGACCACCACCGGGCGACCCGCGCGCCACGCGGCCGAGGCATGAACGGCCACCGGGAATCCAGGGGCACCGCAGCAACCGGGACAGTCGTGCGACGACAACCGGTCCGCCGGCCTGCCCAGCGCACACCGCTGAGCAGCGGCCCACACCTGGGCCGCCCTGGTGACGACCGTCGGTCCCAGCCCCGGCCGCCGGGTCGCGTCCCGCTGTTCGGAGTCCGGGCCCGAGCAGCGGGACGCCACCCGGCCCCGTGCCGGAGCGCCGTCATCCTCGGTAGTGACATCACCGCGTCGGCTACCGATGAACCCGAGTGGCGGCCACGATCCGACCGGTGGCCCGGCTCGGGAACCGTCCCGCGCCGGGCCAGCCGCCGCACGAGCAACCGACGGGGTACGCCAAACCGGCGCCGCCGTCGGTCACCGCGTCAGGTGCGGGTCCACCGCTGACTGGTCGTGCCGTTGCAGCTCCCCAGGACCACCGGGGTGCCGTTGGCGGTTCCGGCGGCGTTGGGCGTGAGGCACAGGCCGGACTGCACACCGGTTACCGTGCCATCGGTGTTGAGGTTCCACTGCTGGTTGGTGCCGCCGTTACAGTCCCAGATGATCACCCGGGTGCCGGGCGAGGTTCCGGCGCCTTCGGCGTCCAGGCACTTCGTGCCGTACACCTGGAGCTGTTTCGTGGCGGTCGGCGTCCACTGCTGGTTGGTGCCGCCGTTGCAGTCCCACAACGTCAGCTGCGTGCCGTTGGTCTGCGACCGGGACGGGACGTCCAGGCAGCGGTTCGCGCCGGTGTTGCGCAGCGGGGCCGCCGTGCCGCCGGGCGGCGCGGCGGTCGGGCTCGTGCTGTCGAAGCCGAGGAACCGGATGGCCTGCGCGGCGTCGAACGGGATGGAGTGGCCGTACCCCTGGAAGCTGATCGCTTCGACGGGCGCCGTGCCGCCGGTGCCCCCGTACCGGGTGCGGGTGGCGCTGGTCTGCGGGGAGTCGGTGAAGCTGGGGGTCTGTGACACACCCTGCACGTTGGTCCACTGCTTGATCTGCTCGCCGAAGTTGACGTAGCTCAGGGTGGTGTCCGTGGTGCCGTGCCAGATCTGGAAGCGGGGACGCTTGCCGGAGTAGCCGGGGTAGGCGTTGCGGACCAGGTCACCCCACTGCTGTCCGGTCCTGACGATCCGTCCGCCGGAGCACTCGCTGTTCCACTCCGCGCCGTTGGTGGTGGCGAAACACCCGAACGGGACCCCGGATGAGCTGAACCCGGCATTGAACAGGTCCGGGTAGAGGCCGACCATGACGTTGGTCATCATGGCGCCGGAGGAGAACCCACCCACACCGATCCGGTTGGCGTCGACCGGGTAGCGGCTCCGGACGTAGTCGACCATGGACTTGAGGCCTACCGGGTCGCTGCCGCCGTCACGCCGCAGGGCCTGCGGTGACGAGACGTCCCAACACTTGCTGCTGCGGGTCACCGACGGGTAGATCACGATGAAGCCGTAGCGGTCGGCGAGGGTGCTGAGCCCGAAGCCGGTGTGCACCGCCGGACCACTGCCGGTGCAGTAGTGCAGGGCGAGGAGCAGCGCCGGCTGGGCCGCCACCCGGTCCGGCACGTACAGGTGCATCTGGAGGTTCGTGGGGTTGGTGCCGAAGTTGGTCACCTGGGTGAGCGTCGCGGCCGACGCCGGGGTGGCGGCCGTGACCACGGCCGTCATCGTCGCCAGGGCCGTCGCCAGCGCGGCGGCCAGCAGTGCGATCCTTGATCTCATCGGCGGTTCCTCTTGTCGTGAGTCGGGGACCCGGCGGCGGCCCGACGGCCCGACGGAGGCGGTCGACGGCAGCGCCCGGGCGGTCCCGAGGCGCGCGACGTCCGCCGCGCGTCGCCGGCGGCTGCTGGCAGATCCTGATGCGACGTCCACGTGCCCAGGGACGTCCTGACCACCGAGGCCCGACCAGCGATGACCCTCCCGGTGAGTCACGGACGCTGATCGCCTCGCATCGACTGTGAGCGATAACATGCCGTTCGTCAAGCTGTGACGTATGACGTTTGTCGATCTCCTGTCGAGCGTTGACGTCTTCCGCTCGGTGGAGAGTGGGTGCCACAATGAGGTCGGCGCTCAAGCGGTTATCGCTGGGCCCGGGGGAGGGCCTTCCGCAGGAAGCGGACGGTGGGCACGAACCCGGAGGCCGTCTCATGACCCATCCGCTAGACGCTACCGCCATCTCCGGCGTGGTCGATCTGCTCGTTGGCGTGCTGCAACTGGCCGCCGCGGTCGTCACCCTGCTGGCTGCCGTCAGTGTCCGTGGGCGTCGTTCGGGGCGCCGCGGGCGCGGCGAAGACGACTCCTGACGCACCTTGAGATTGTCGAGCCGACAGTGCCATTGTGGTACGTCGATGAAGAGCCGCGCGCGGGGCTGACGTCCGTCCACTGGGCAGCCGGGATCCAGATGTGATCTCCGGGGGACGGTGACACAAGCGATGGACCAACGAGAGCCAATCGTCCGAGAGTTCGCCCGTCCCCGCGTCGCACAGTGACCGGCGGGGCGGCTCATCTGCGCTAAGGAACCCCGCCCATGCGTACACCGAAGACCCGCGCGGCACTCCTGGCGGGCCTGCTGCTCGCCGCGAGCGCCCTCGCGGTCGTCAACCCACCAACCGCCAGCGCGGCGGCCGACCCGGTCACCGTGACCGTCAACACCCGTGCCGGTCTGGCGACCGTGCCGGGCACCGCGCTCGGCGTCAACCACGCCATCTGGGACTCGAATCTCGGCACCGCCGAGACGTCGGATCTGCTCCGCGATGCCGGCGTGCAGATGATGCGCTACCCCGGCGGCTCGTACGCCGACATCTACCACTGGAAGGACCACACAGCGCCGGGCGGCTACGTCGCGCCGGGAACCGACTTCGACACGTTCATGGCGGCAGTCCATCGCGTCGGCGCCCAACCGATGATCATCGCGAACTACGGCACCGGCACGCCCGCCGAAGCCGCCGACTGGGTGCGGTACGCCAACGTGACAAAGGACTACGACGCCCGCTACTGGACCATTGGCAACGAGAACTACGGCAACGGCCACTACGGGTCCGCGTGGGAGGCGGACGACCACCCGGACAAGAGCGCGACACAGTACGCGAGGCTGGTCGTCGAGTACGCCGACGCGATGAAGGCGGTCGACCCGAGCATCAAGGTCGGAGCGGTGCTGACCATGCCGGGCAACTGGCCGGACGGGATCACCGCCGGCAGCGACCCGGGCCCGTGGAACCAGACAGTGCTCTCCATCGCCGGCCCGAAGATCGACTTCGTGGACGTGCACTGGTACCCGGGCGGCACCGCCGCCGAGTCACTGGCCCGCGTCAACCACCTCCCCGACGCCACCTACCTGCTGCGCCAACAACTCGCCCGGTACGCCGGCGCGAACGCCGACCGCATCGGCATCAGCTTCACCGAGCTGAACGTCGACGCCGGCCGGAACACCCAACCGGCGGCGCTCTTCCTGGCCGACGTCTACAGCGCGCTACTGGAGAACGGCGTCTTCACCGCGCACTGGTGGAACGTGCACAACGGCATGGGCACCGTGACGCAGGTGGCCGGCCAGACCGACTACGGCGACTTCGGGATGCTCTCCAGCGGTGCCTGCACCGAGGACGGCTCGGTCTGCCAACCGTCGCTGAACACACCGTTCGCGCCGTACCACGGGCTGAGCATGATGAAGCTCTTCGCGAAGTCAGGCGACCAGTTCGTCCGCGCCGGCACCGACGAGCCCCTGGTCACCGCCCACGCCGTCCGCCGGAGCAACGGTGACCTCGCCGTGCTGCTGGTGAACAAGGACCCGGACAACGACCATTCGGTCACCATCGACTACGCCGGGTTCACTCCGTCGACCGTCGCGCCGACGGTCTCCACTCTCACCAACGGCGCCACCGGCATCGCCACCAGCCAGTCCGGCTCCGCGACCAGTCGGACGCTGCCGGCGTACTCGTTGACCACCCTGGTGCTGCGCCCGGCAGGCGCGAGCGCCGGACGGCCGACGGCACCGGGCCAGCCGACCGCGAGCGGCGTCACCGACCGCGCCGCGACCATCAGCTGGCCGGCGGCCACCCCGGGCGGCAGCCCGATCGCCAAGTACGAGGTGCACCGGCAGAACGGGGCGGTCAGCGAGCAGCTCGGCGAGACGACGTCCACCTCGTTCACTGTCGACAACCTCGTGCCCGGCAGCAGGTACACCGTCAACGTGCTGGCCCGCGACACCGCCGGGCGGGTCTCCTGGGCCTCACCGCCGCTCACCTTCGCCACCGGCAGCCCCGCCACCAGCGCGTGCACCGTCCGCTTCACCACCAGCAACGACTGGGGCAACGGCTACATCGGTGGTGTCGACATCATCAACAACGGGACCAAACCGCTCAACGGCTGGACGCTCACCTGGACCTGGCCCACCGGCTGGCAGCAGGTGAGCAGCGGCTGGAGTGCCACCTGGGAACAGGTCGGCGCAGCCGTGCGGGTCACGCCCACCACCGACAACCGGCAGATCGTCGCCGGCGGCACCGTGAACGCCGGCTTCGTCGGCGCGTACAGCGGGCCGAACGTGCTGCCCACGGCGTTCACGCTCAACGGCACCGTCTGCGCCACCGGCTGACACCGCAGCGACCGGCCGGCCCGAACTCGTCGGCCCGGCCGGTCGCCCGGTCAACCGACCTGCCGGACCGTCACCGTGGCCGACCCGGTCTCGTCCGCCCACGGGTCGAGCAGGAGCGTGTACGTGCCGCCAGTGGGCAGCGGGCCCACCTCGAAGCGTCCGGCACCACCGATGACGCAGCCACTGCCCACCGCCTCGCCGCCCGGGCCGGTGACGGTCAGAATCGCGCACCGGTCGGGAAGACTGGCGGCGCTCACCTCGACGGTGAGGCGCCTACCGCTGGCGACGGAAAACCGCAGGCGGCTCACCGCGCCGGGCCGGCCGACCGACAGGGTGTTCGCCCGGCCATCCGCGACGGTGTCCCGCTGCTCGTCGCTGGCGTCGCGCAGCCGCACATCCGCCGCGCCGGTGTCGGTGGAGGTCCCGTCGACCTCCAGCACGTACCGGCCGCTGGCCGGCAGGACGAACCCGTCGACGAACCCGTGGCCGCCGATCACGCAGCCGCTGGCCACCTCGTCGCCGGCCGGATCGCGCAGTCGCAGCAGGCCACAGCGGTCGGGCACCGTGGCGTCGGTGACCTGGAGGAAGACCTTCTGGCCGGCGCGCCCGTCGAAGGACAGGCGGCTGACCGCGCCCGGCTGGGCGAGCGTCGCCCGGACCGGTGGCCCGTCCACCGTGAGCGTCTTCTCCTCATCGGTCACCGCGACGACCCGTACCGTCGCGCGGCCGAGGTCGGCATCCCACGGGTCGAGCACCACCTGATGGTCGCCGGTGGCGGTCAACGTGGTCGTGTCGATGAAGCCGACACCGGAGATGACGCAGCCGGTCGCCAGTTGACGGCCCTGCGGGTCGAGCAACAGCAACACGCCGCAGCGGTCCAGCACGGTGGCGGCGGGCACCTCCACGAAGATCTTCTGGCCGGCCCGGCCCGGCACCTTCATCGCCGCCGTGGCACCGGCCCGGGTCACCTCCAGGTCGACGCCACCGGCAGCGGGCACGTCGCGCTGCGCGCGGGCGGCGTCCTCGGCGAACACCACCTGCCCGGTGAGGCCGACGTCGAGCACACAGTCGGCGAGGATCTGCGGATCGGTGACACCGGCCCGCCGGCAGACGAGTTCAGCGGTGGCCCGGTTCGGCAGGTCCCCGGCGGTGAGCAGCCGGTCCGGGAAGCGCCGGTCGGTGAACGTGCCGGTGTTCTGCCCCGGCTCGTAGTCGAACAGCGAACGCTGCGCCTCGACGCGCCAACTGTCGGCGAAGCCGGGGTACAACGCCTCGAACGGGGGCGCCTGCGGCACCCGCCTCCCGTTGCGCACGGTCAGGTCGTCGCCGGGGTCACCGTCGTGGTCGCCGAGCAGACCCTCCAGCGTCCCGGCCCGGACGGTGGGCGCGCTGACGCTCACGCTCAGCCCCCACACCCCGATCGGCTGCGCGGTCAGCTGAGCACCGTCTGGCCACTGGACTGTCACCGTGCCGTCTCCCCAGGTGGTGACGGTGCCGCCGCGCGGCAGCTTCACCCCGTCGGGCGCGGACACCGGGGCGGCGCCGTTCACCCGGACCGTCGGGCCGTCGGGTGTGACGTACACGCCGACCCGGTCGCCGGCCACCCGAACCGCGACGGCCGCGTTGACGGCCACCACCGAGCTGGCCGGGAACATCGTCTGTCGTACCTGGACTTCGAAGTCGTCGCTCGTCGAGCGGGTCAGCACGAACTCCCCGGCGGCCTGGAAGTCGTACCGCAGACCGTCGTAGGTGAGCAGGTGCGGATCGCCGTTGCTGTTGGCGCACCGATAGCCCTTGCCGATCACCGAGATCGAGCAACCACCACCGCCAGGTGGTCGGGGCCTGGGCTTGTCGCAGTCCTTGCCGTTGGACGGCAGCTTCTGACGGCTGTACGTGGTGCGCGTGGGCAACCCGGCGGCCCGGCGGTACGCGTTCTCCGCCAACGTCGCGTGTACCTCGGCCGGGTCCACGCCGCTGGCGAACTGGCCCCCCTGGGTGCAGAACTGCCCCCGGTCGGTGTCGTTGGCGTAGTCGAGGGCGTGGTTCATCTCGTGGACGAGGGTGGCGCACCGGTCCTCGGTGAAGCCCGCGCCCTCCGCCCGCAGCGCCCGCCCGTGGTTGTCCGGCCACCAGTTGATCTGCACGTCGCTGCCCGGGACGTACGTCGTCGTGCTGCTCTCCGCACCGAAGATGGGTTTGCGAACCTTGATCTGCTTGCCGGAGCGCTCCAACGCGTCGAGCACCGCGCCGTTGCCGGAACTGCGGATCGTCGCGACGCAGCCCGCATACGCCGTTTGCAGGTCGCTGTTGACGCTCACCGTGGCGGACGCCGCCGCTGGGGCGACCAGCACCAGCACGCCCGCCAACACGAGACCGAGCCGCGTTTGGCGCCGCCGCCCCGTCCGGCACCCGACTGAGTTGGCACTCGGCGTCGCGGTTGTTGACCAGCTTCAGCCGCAGGCTGACCTGCTCACCCACCCGGTACGACGGTTGCGCCGCGCTGACGGTCAGGCCGACCGTCACCGAACCCGGCCAGCCTGCGCCGCAGGCGGTGGGAACGCTGTCGTGATCCGGCCCGGTGGATGTCCGCTAGCCGACCCGAGGGCGGGCACTGCCACATCCGGTGCCCGCCCTCCGGCTACCGTCAGCCGTCCACGCTGCGGAAGGTCCTGCTGGCGCAGGGGTAGCCCAAGTAGTCTTCCGGGCCGTTCGCCGTGCAGATATCCATCCGGACCACGTCGTTCGCGTAGACCTGAGCCGGATCCCAGATGACCGACGACCCGGATCCGCCGCCGTTGTACCGGGTGCCGATCAGGACGCCATTGACGTAGACGCGACCCAGGACTCCGTCACCATTCGCGCACGTGTCCGATACGACGAAGTAGTCGTCGTTCATGCCACCGCCGGGTGCGCCTTCGCCATAGTCGACAAAGTCGATGCGACCAGCTTGGCACGAGGCGTTGCCGTCCCAGAGGGTCATGTCACTGTTGTCGTTGTGGGCGGCGAAGGCCGGTGAGCCTGTGACAACGAGGGCGGCGGTTACCGCGGACACCATCGACAGCTTGAGTCCAAGACGCTGGGCCTTCATGCGTGACCTCCATGACCGGGTGGTATCGGCTTATGAATCTTTCTCAGCATATTGATGAATCTGAAAGCACTGCTACCGCTACGGTCTGTTCCGCACAGCACGCCGATGTCCGGCCTGGTCAATGGCGTGTTCGGTTTAGTCCCGAACAGGCAATCCGGCTCGCCGCCACCTGCGCCCGACGGTTTCCGCCATCGAGCGCCGCCTCACCACCAGATCTTGGACAGTTTCCGTTACGACGTAACGGAAACTGTCCAAGATCTGCACGGGTTCCGGTACGAACGCGGCCGCCGCGTTTCGGGTCCTCCCGCCAGCCGCGCCGTTGGTGACACTCCGCTGGGCAGGCAACTACGCTCAGGCAATGCTCGCCGGTTCGGGTCGAGCTGACGAAGCGTTCCATGTCGGATTGCGGCGTGGGCAGTTGTGGGGGAATACCGAATGGCCGACCTGCCGCACCCGCTCGCCGCGTTCATCGTCGCCGAGATTCGCCGCGCCCGAGGGGCCGCCGGGATGACCCAGGACGCCTTTGGCCGGGGCGCTGGCTTCAGCGCCTCCCATGTCAGCGCCGTGGAGAGCGAGACGCGGGCGCTGACGTTGGACTTCATCAAGGGCGCCGACCGGGCATTCAAGAACGGCGGACTGTTCGAGCGCATGGTGGGCAAGCTCGGCGCCCCGTCCTGGTTTCTGCCGTGGTTGGACGCGGAGCGCACGGCGACGCAGCTCAGGTGCTTCCAGCCGAGCCTCGTTCCGGGCCTGCTCCAGACGGAGAGCTACGGCCGCGCCGTCATCCGCTGCAACGACACGTTGAGCGACGACGAGGTCGAGAAGCGGCTCGCCCACCGGATGGACCGGCAGGAGACCCTCACAAAGGCGAACGCCCCGCACTTCGTCGCCGTCATCGCCGAGGCGGTGCTCCGCCGCGCCCGCGCGGACTTCCGCGACATCATGGCGGGGCAGATCAAGCAGTTGACCACCCTCGCGGAGCGACCGAACATCAACATTCACCTGTTGCCGGACGAGGTCAGCATGCACGTCGGCCTGACCGGGCCGTTCAGCCTGGCCCGGCTACCCGACCACAAGTGGGTGGCCGAGATGGAGAACCAACTCGGCGGCGTCGTCATCGACCGCGACGACGATGTGGATACCCTCATGTCGAGGTGGGAAATGGTTCGCAGCGAGGCGCTACCCCGCCAGCAGTCGCTGGATCTGATGAAGGAAGTGGTGACGTCATGGACCTGATCGACGCTACGTGGCGGAAGTCCACCCGCAGCGGCTCCGGCGGCGGCAACTGCGTCGAGGTTGCGGACAACCTGCCCGGCATTGTCGGCGTGCGGGACTCGAAGGACCCCGAAGGGCCGGCGCTGGTCTTCGGGCCGCTGGCCTGGCGGGCCTTCGTCACCGAGGTCGCCCAGCGGTCGTAGCCGATCCCCGAACGCGCCGAAGCGCCCGCCCCCCACTCGGGGGGACGGGCGCTTCGCGGTGCAGGAGTCGGTCAGCCGACCACCGACCGCAGTGGGACCTTGGCGGCATTGAGCGCGCGTACCAGATCGCGCGCGAACGGGTGTTCGTCCATCTGGAGCCCTTGCGGGTTCGGGATCACGACGTACGCCGAGCCGTTCTTCTCGGACGTCTGCGCGTCGGTGCTGAAGCGTCCGACGATCGCCCGGGTGCGGGGTAGGTCGCCGGCCGCCACCTGGATGGTGATCGGCCGCCACCCGCCGCCCAGGTCCGGCGTAACCGGCGCGGCGGCGGCGCTGGCGCGCGCCGCGTCGGTGCCCGGCGTGCGTCGGGCGCTCGGCGGGTTCGCCGGGTAGAGCAGCGCGTTGGCGACCAGGTGCAGACCACTTTCGTTGTACGCGCGGAAGAGCGGATTGAACGCGAACAGCACCGCCCGACCGGCGCCGGTCGGCTCGTCGACGACGGCCGCCGTGCCCTTCAGCGTGTCCGCCTCGACGGTGTAACCGTTGGCCCAGAACGTGTCACCGGTCGGGTAGGTGAGCACGTTCGTCCCGGTGGTGCTCGGGGTGAGGATCGGGTCGCTGTTGTTGAACTCGAAGTCCTCCGCCGGGCGACCCAGCGCCACCGGGCTGTCCTGGTCGACGTCGACGCGCAGGTGCGAGCCGATCACCAGGTAGTCGGCCGGCTTGGTCTTCTCCGTGGTCGAGGTCAGCCCGGCGGCCCGGGCCACCCGGGTGCCCTCGTTGCGCAGACCGAGGTAGGTGTGGCCCTGGCCGATCCAGTCGCGCAGGTTGGCCTGCCCGGCGGCGGTCAGACCGCCGGTGGCGTTGCTGCCGTCGGGCACCAGTAGCACGGTACGCCCGGTGAACGCCTCGGTGTTGTCGTTGATGTCGGCGGTGGTGACGGGTTTCAGGTCGAGCCCCCAGCGCTTGCCGAGCACGTAGCGGGCCTCGCCGTGCGAGCCGGAGGTGATGGAGATGCCGGTGCCCTGGAACAACCCCACGTCGGGCAGGTCGAGGCGGGTGCCGGCGGGCCGACCGCCCGGGGTGAGGGTGACCCCGAGGGACTCGGCCAGCCCGTCGACCGTCCGGCTCACCTTGGCCGCCGGGATGGCGACAGTGCCGGTCGTGAGGTCGCGGACCAGGGGGACGCCGCGGCCGAGCAGGTCGAAGGTGAGCTCCGCGGCGGCGGCCGAGTCGAGCGCGTACGTGTACGACCCCCAGGGCCACGCCACGCCGGCACGACCGCCGGAGACCTTGCGGACCAGTTCGGCCCTCGGCCGGACGGTGTCTGCGGTGTAGATGGCGTTGATGCCCATCAGCAGCGGGTTGCTCCAGGACGACACGTCGTAGAAGTACGGGAACGGAACGTACGGGTCCTCGCCCATGACGGCCTGGATCCAGTGCTTCTGCGGCTGGTCCATCGGGATCCAGTACGCGCCCTTGGGCACCGTCACGTTGGTGGCGCCGCGCCCGCCGAAGACCCGAGCGGTGGGCACCCGGGTCGCCTTCTGCACCTCGTACACCTCGACGTCCATCCGGCGCAGCCGCTCGACGAGTTGGCGGACGTCGGCGAGCTGCCGGTCGGGCAGCAGGAAGTACGAGCGGATGGTGAGGTCCGGCACCGGGAACTGAACCTCGTTGCTGGGCTGCACCACCTCGTTCGGTTCGAGGGTGCCCGCCCTGCCCTGGGCGAGCGCGTCGGTCCAGATGTCGAAATAGCCGTCCAGGACCTCGCGTTTGTTCGCGGCGGCCCAGCCGAGCGTTGACCACTGGGTGTGGAACTGCTGCTGGACCCGGTCGGCCACGGCCGACGCGCTGCCCTTCTCGTACGTCATGCCGGCCGCGCCGAAGCCGGTGGTCGGGACCGTGTCGCCGTAGCCCATGAAGAACATGTCGTACGTGTCGTAGTTGAAGTAGCACTCGGTGGTGACGGTTTCGTCGCAGGCCCCGTTGAAGCCGAAGCCGGCCTTGTTGGCCTCGCCGATCCGGTTGATCCAGTCCACCGCCTCACCGGCGATCTCGTGGTGGATCGGGTCGGCGTTGGGCGGGAAGAAGTACTGCCGGCCACCCATCTCGTGCGCGTCGATGAAGACCTGCGGCGGGTAGCGGCGCAGCAGTTCGAGTTTGCCGTCGGTCTCCTGCTGGGTGCGGGCGAACCAGTCCCGGTTCAGGTCGAAGCCGAACTCGTTCTGCCGCCGGGTGGCGTCGCGGCCGTCCGGGTTCTGGGTGGGGACGATGACGGTGACCAGGTTGTCGTTGCGCTGGGCGACCGCGCAGGACAGGCCCGCCGCCAACTCGTACAGCGTCTTGAGTGCCGCGTCCGCGCCGCTCTTCTCGCCGCCGTGCACGTTCGCGGTGACCCAGACGATGGCCGGGCTGTCCTTCGCCGTCCGGGCGGCCGTTCGCGCGCTGGTCCGGCGCGGGTCGCGCAGGTCCCGGACGTCGTCGGCGATCTCGCGCAGCGCGGCGGGCCGCACGTGGCGCTCGTTGGACACCACCGCGTACGGCAGGGGTTGGCCGAGCACGCTGGTGGTCATGACGCCGGTGACGACCCGGTTCGAGGCGCGGTCGACGGCACCGAGGTAGGTGCGGACCTCGTCGTTGGTGACGACCCGTTCCTGCCCGGCGCCGAGCGGGAAGCCGAGCACGTTCTCCGGAGTGGGCACCGTGCCCAACCTGGCGGTCGGGTCGTCGCTGCACCGGGAGGGCGGGGCGGCGCTCGCGGCCGATGTGCCGCCGAGCAGGGGAACCATGCCGAGCAGGAGGACGATCGTGGCGGCACTTGCCAGCCGCCTGGCGGGGACCATCCGGAACGGACGTGTCGATGGGGCCATGAGTCGTGTTTCCCTTCTCGGGAACAACCTCGCAGTGGCCGGAGCCTATGAACCGTCGATACGACGGTCAAGGGTTGATCGATATTGCTGACTACTCGGCGTGCCGGTCCCGACGCGGACTGGCAGGATGGTGGCGTGGGCTTGTCGTCGTCTGGGAGGAGGAGCCGTGCCGGAGATGATCACGCTCTCGGTTCATCCGGATCTTCCGTCCGCCGATGCTCGGCGTTCGCTGGCGTCCTGGCTGCGCGCTGAGGATCGGCTGCGGGAGGGGGTGACCACGACGTCCCCCGACGGGATGTCGGCGGACACCACGGACGTCCTGCGGGTGGCGGCCAGCGACGCGGGCACCGCCATGGTGTTGGTGCAGGCGATCGCCGGCTGGCTGACCCACCGCCGCGACGATGTGACGGTGAGACTCACCCGGCCCGACGGTTGGTCGGCCGAGGTGGACGTCCGCCGGGCTCGGGACATGGACCAGGTGACAGCGCTCATCGAGGCCGCGGTGCGCGCGGTGACACCCGCGCAACGGTGAACGGCCCGCCGCCGGCTGAGAGGTCGGCCGGCGACGGGCCGGGTGGATCGGGTACGGCTACCAGGTCGTCAGACCGAGGCCGATCGTCTTGGTCAGCGTGGCGTTGTCGTCGTCACCGTCGAGCGACCAGATCATGGCCCCGGCCAGGCCGGCCCGTCGGATGTAGAGCGTCTTCTGCAACACGACCGCCGGGTCGTCGTACGTCCACAGCGTCGTACCGTCGAACAGCCAGGCGTGCCCGGCGCGCAGGTCGCGGTGCACGGTGTAGCCGTTGCCGGCCAGGGTCTTGAGCAACTTGTAGTCCTCGTAGCCGGCTTCGAAGGTGGCCGGCGCGGGCCCGGTGGCCGGCTGGAACAGGCCGTTGCCGCCGCCGGTGATGCCGGTCCAGCCGCGACCGTAGTACGGGATGCCGAGCACCAGCTTGTCGCGCGGCGCGCCACGGGCGATCCACCCGTCGATGGCCACCTCGACGGAGAAGTCCGGGTTGTCCGGGGCGCCCGCCGGGACGCGAAGCGCGGACTGCTGGTTGGCCCGTGCGTCCCAGCCGCCGTGGAAGTCGTATCCCTGCACGGTGGCGAAGTCCAGGTACTTGAAGATCTTGCGGCCCTCGTAGCCAGCGTCCATGGTGGCCGGGCTGGCCGGCAGGAACGCGGTCAGCGGGTGGTGCGACCGGGTCGTGCGCCCGTACGCGTCGAGTTGCCGGCGGAACTCGGCGAGCAGTTTGGTGAAGTTCTCCCGGTCCTCCGGGCGGATGACGTTGCCGGGCTCACCCTCCCAGTTGGGCCACTCCCAGTCGAGGTCGATGCCGTCGAAGACGCCGGCCGCGGCACCCGGGGTGCTGCCCGGGATGTTGCCCCTGAGGTAGAGGTCGATGCAGGACGTGACGAACGCCTTGCGGGAGGCGTCGGTGCGGGCCGCGTTCGAGAAGTACGTCGACCAGCTCCAGCCGCCCAGCGAGATGAGCACCTCCAGTTTGGGGTGCTTGGCCTTGAGCTTGGCGAGCTGGTTGAAGTTGCCGTTGAGCGCCTGACCCGGGGCGTCCGCGACACCGTCGACGCTCTCCTCGGCGGGGACGGGCCGCTGGTAGTCGGCCCAGGCGTCGCCCTCGCCCGGCCCACCATCCAGGTAGCACCGCCCGTCCTCGCTGACGTTGCCGAAGGCGTAGTTGAGGTGGGTGAGGCGGCTCGCCGCCCCGGAGGTTTCGAGTTTCTTGACCGGGAAGGCCCGGCCGTAGATGCCCCACTGGGTGAAGTAGCCGACCCGGTGGTAGCCGGTGCGGCGCTGGTGGTTGTCACCGGCGCTGGCTGCGGTGGGCGGAGCGGCGGTGACCAGCAGGGTCGCCAGGGCGACGACGGCGGTGAGACGGCGGTGACGGAATGGTCGCATCGGCACACTCCCACGAGACATCAAACAGAATTAGTAAAGAGAGTTATCTGA
This sequence comes from Micromonospora inaquosa, assembly GCF_003857055.1. Lineage (GTDB taxonomy): Bacteria > Actinomycetota > Actinomycetes > Mycobacteriales > Micromonosporaceae > Micromonospora > Micromonospora inaquosa. The sequence goes on from NZ_QGSZ01000268.1 coordinate 24,777, forward strand.
TTGATGAAGTTAAGCCGCTCACGGTCCGGGGTCAAGGGCCGTCCGTCCGCATGGGGGATTGTGACGTCGTTACCGGGTGGTAACGATGTTGTGCCATGGACTCCGCCGTGACTCTGATCGGACTGCCCATCGCCCTCGGCATCATCATGCTCGGTCTGGGTCTCGGACTGACCATGGCGGATTTCCGCCGGGTGGCCCACCATCCACGAGCTGCCGTCATCGCCCTGGTGTGCCAGGTGCTGGTGCTGCCGGCGCTCTGCTTCTGCCTCGTCCTCGCCTTCGACCTCGCACCCGAGCTGGCCGTCGGCATGATGCTGCTGGCCGCATCGCCGGGCGGCACCACGGCCAACCTCTACAGCCACCTGTTCGGCGGGCACGTGGCCCTGAACATCACCCTGACCGCCATCAACTCGGTGCTCGCCGTGTTCACCCTGCCGACCCTGGTCAACCTGTCGGCGGCGTACTTCCTGCCCGACGGCAGAAGCATCGGCCTTCAGTTCGACAAGGTGCTCCAGGTCTTCGCCATCGTGCTCGTCCCGGTCGCGATCGGCATGCTCATCCGGGCGCGGGTGCCGCAGCTCGCCGAGCGACTGAACCGCCCGGTCCGGATCCTCTCCGTCGTCGTGCTCGTCGCGGTGATCGCCGGCGCGGTGCTCGGCGAGCGGGAGAACATCGCCGACTACTTCGTCTCGGTCGGCCTGGCCGTGCTCGCCTTCAACCTGCTCAGCCTCGCCATCGGGTACGGGGTGCCGCGCCTCGCCGGTGTCGACCGGAGCGCCGCGACGGCCGCCGGGTTCGAGATCGGCATCCACAACAGCACACTGGCCATCACCATCGCGCTCAGCCCGGCGCTGCTCGACAGCACCCAGATGGCGATCCCGGGCGCCGTCTACGGCATCGTCATGTTCTTCACCGCGGCGGCCTTCGGCTACCTGGTGACCCGCGTCGGCGCCCGGTCCACCACCGCCCTGACGCCCTGACGGCTGGTGCCCCTGTCGCCCCGACGGCAGCCGTCAGGGCGACAGGTCGGGCGGCAACGGTCAGCCGACCTGGTTGTTGTCCTTCTGCGCGCCCCAACCGTGCCAGCGGTCGATCTCGATCAGGGCACTGACCCGGGCACGTTCCCGGCGTGGGTACGCGTTGCCCGTGTAATGCTTCGACAGCCGGTCGATGTCCGCGAGACCCTCGTCGGGGCGCAGCTCGGTGACGTGCCCGATGATGCTGACGTGGGTGTACCAGCCAGCCTCGTCGAGCACGGTGAGAGACACCCGGGGGTCGTTGCGGACATGCTCCAGCCGGCGGCGGCTCTCGTCCATGTTCACCAGAATCCGGCCGTCCTCCCACAGGTACCACGTGGCGGCGGAGACCGGCTGGCCACCGTTGCGCAGGGTGGTCATGACGGCGGGGTTCGGCTTCTGGAGCATGGCGACCGCGGCCTCGGGGAGCGGTGGCTTGGACATGAAGTCTCCTCGTCGCGACAACGTTTACCCCTGCACGTTACGCACCCGTCCGCCCCGATCATGGTGCTACCGGTACATCGCGCGGTCAGCCGAGCCAGCGGCCGTCACGCATGACGACGCGTCCCTTCAGCTCGTTCGCCTCCCGCCAGGCCTGGATGCGCTGCGGTCGGATCAGAAAGTACTGGAGCCCGCCGTCGCGACCCAGAGGTCGATGTCGCTCTCCAGTCTGACGCGAGTGTCCCGAAGCCTCTGGTCAAGCCCACGCGGCGGAACGTCCGTCATGCTTCCTCCAGTCACTTCGCGGCCGCCAGCGATGAGGCTTCCCAGGCGAACCCGTCCGGGTCGGTGAAATGCCCGCCGTCGCCGCCGATCGTGAGTCGGTGCGACCCGGTGCCGGCGGGGGCGACGCCGACGTCCTTGGCGAGGGCACGACGTCGGTACAACGCCAGCTTCACGGGGCTGGACCCAGCAACGAACTCGACGTACATGCGGCCGAAGCTCTTCGCCACGGCAAGGCCGCGCTCCACGTAGAACCGCTTGCTCGCCGCCACGTCCGCGACTCCGAGCAGGAGCACGATCTCGTCGATCTGCCGGGTAGCCGGGCCGCTGTCCTTCTTCGCCGAGGTCGCGATCTTCCAGATCGTCCCGTCCGGGGCTTGCACGACACCGCCGTAGCCCCAGAGCGACTTCGCGGCAGGCTTCAGCGACGTGGCACCGGCGTCCAGGGCGGTGCCGATGAGGCCGTTGACGGTGGCCGGCTGGGACACCGTGAGCGCCAGCGTGAACCCACGGAAGCCGCTCGTCGGTGCGTCCGAGGCCCGCAGGCGAATCTGCTTGTCCAGACCGAAGGCGGCGGTGTAGAAGCGCTGGGTGGCCGCGGGGTCGGCCACGTCGAGGGTGACGGATGCGAGGGATGTCATGGCGATTACGCTATTTGCGACCGGGCGACCGGCGCTTCTTGATTCCTGACCGGTCTCGTCAGCGGTCCCGAACGGCGCACATTCGAGGACCGGGACGGCTCAGCGAAGCTCTTGGATACGGACCAGGTTGCCGGCGGGATCGCGGAAGGCGCAGTCGCGGATGCCGTACGGCTGTTCGGTCGGCTCCTGGACGACCTCGGCGTCGCCGGCCTGCACCTTCTCGAAGGTGGTGTCGAGGTCCCGCGTGGCCAGCAGGATCCAGCCGTAGGTGCCCTTGGCCATCATCTCGGTGATGGTGCGGCGCTCGTTCTCGGTGGCCCCGGGGCCCGCGGCCGGCGGCGCCAGGAGGATGGACGTGCCGGGCTGGTCGGCGGGGCCGACCGTTATCCAACGCATCGTGCCCTGACCGACGTCGCTACGGACCTCGAAGCCGAGGGTGTCGCGGTAGAAGGCCAGGGAGGCGTCCGGGTCGGTGTGCGGCAGGGAGCACGTGTGAATTGTGATGTCCATGTCGATCATGCTAGGGGTAACGCCGTACCCGCGTGTGGGTCACCGTCTGCCCCCGGCGAAGATGTGGTCATGACCAACTCCGCACTGCCCAGGCGTGTCGTCGTCACCGGCGCCACCGGCAAGCTCGGCCGTGCCGTGGTCGCCCACCTGCGCACCGTGGGCGTCGACGTGCTGGCGGTGGACCGCGCCGGGGGCCGCGACCCACGCGACGTGAACGGCGAGTTCCTGCTGGCCGACCTGACCGACTACGGGCAGGTGGTGGAGGCGTTCACCGGGGGCGCCGACGAGCACGCGGGCGGCGTCGACGCGGTCGTGCACCTGGCGGCGGTGCCGGCACCCGGGCTGATGTCGAACGCGACCACCTTCGCCAACAACTCCGCCGCGACGTACAACGTGTTCGCCGCGGCCCGGGCGGCCGGAATCAAGCGGGTCGTGTGGGCGTCGAGCGAGACGGTGCTCGGGCTGCCGTTCGACACCCCGCCGCCGTACGCGCCGGTCGACGAGGAGTACGCGCCACGGCCCGAGTCGACGTACTCGTTGAACAAGGTCCTGGAAGAGGAGATGGCCCGGCACTTCTGCCGGTGGGACCCGGAGCTGGTCATGGTGGGGTTGCGCTTCTCCAACGTGATGGACGTCGAGGACTACGCGCCGTTCCCCTCCTTCGACGCCGACCCGCAGCTGCGCCGGTGGAACCTGTGGGGCTACATCGACGCCCGCGACGGGGCCCAGGCGGTCGAGCGCGCCCTCGCGCACGACCAGCCCGGTGCCGACGTCTTCGTCATCGCCAACGCCGACACCGTCATGAGCAGGTCCAGCGCCAGCCTGATGGCCGAGGTCTACCCGGGCGTCGAGATCCGTAAGGAGCTGGGGGAGCACGAGACGCTGCTCAGCATCGACAAGGCCCGTCGGGTGCTGGGATACGAGCCGCAGCACTCCTGGCGGGACCACGTCGACGTGCTGTAGGTCAGCGCGCCGCCTGGTAGGCGCGGCCGACGGCGGTCGCGGTGCCGCCGGCACGGAACAGGCCGGTCTGGTCCTTGTCGGTGGCGGGCAGGCCGAACCACGCGTACCGCTGTAGCCAGGACAGGCCACCCAGCATCCGGGTCGCCGCGGTGAGGAACGCGGCCTGCTGCGCCTGGGTGGGGAAGCGGACGCCGTTGGAGAAGTCGATCAGGGCGAACTCGGTGAGCCAGATCGGCAGCCGGTAGCGGTCGTGCACGGCCTGGAGGTACGACTTGAGCTGGTTGACCGCGTTGGCGGTGGTGAAGTCACCGCCGTACCAGTGCAGGGCGATGAAGTCGACGCGGTAGCCGCGCTGTTTCGCCCCGGCCATGAACCGGTCGAGCCATTCGCCCGGTCGGTCGCCGCCCCAGGCCACCGCCGGGCTGCCCAACGGAAGGCCGGTGGCCTGCAACTGCGGCCACAGCTCCAACGCCTGCTCGACGGTCATCTCCGCCTGGCCCTTCAGGTCCGGCTCGTTGAACCCGAGCAGGTGGCGGCCGTTCTTCCTGGCCTGTTGCAGGTTGCCGGCGGTGACGCTCTTCGCACCCCAGATCATCGGGACGAACTCGGCGCCCTTCGGGCTGGTGACGCCCGAGTGGGCCATGTCCCAGGTGTAGTACCAACTCGCCCCGGAGATGGCCAGCGCCTGGCTGACGCCGTCGAAGGTCCACACCCCGACGCCCTTGCGCTTCGAGGTCGCCGCCGGGGCCGCCGGGGCGACCGGACGCCCGGTTGTCGGCGTCACCGTCGGCGTCGGCGTCGGGGTCGCCCCCGCCGGGCTCGCCGTGGGGGTGGGCGTGGTCGGGCTGGGTGCGCGGGGCTGCGGGCTCGCGGGCGGCGGCGCGTCGAGCGCCTGCGTCGCCGCCGGAGCGGGCGTCGGCCCGGTCGGCTGCACCACGACGATCACACCGGTCACCAGTACGGCGACCACGGCGGCCACGAGGAGCGGCCACAGCAGCTGCCGCGCGCCGAGCGGAAGACTGCCGAGCATCCCGCGTCGGGGTTCGGCGTGGACGCCCCGGTTTCCCCTCGCGGCGTCCGCTTCACCCTGGCCGGTTGCGCGCATCGTCTCGACTCCCTCACGTGGTCGTGCCGCTGTCTGCTGCAGACGATGACGAAAGATCGCCACCAGCCTCCCCTCAGGAGACTGGCCGGCCGGACCGGGATAACGATTTCCGCGGCTGGTGTTGGCCGTCGGTCAGCATCCGATCTCCTCCAGCCGCCCGTCGCGAGCAGGGCTGAACCTTCTCGTCAGCGTCAAGGCAAGGGCTGGGCGAGGCGCGGTAGCTGGCGGAAATCAGCGGCGCAGGGTCGCCGATGGCGACTCGCCGAACCGGCTCCGATAGTCGGCCGAGAACCGACCGAGGTGCACGAAGCCGTGCTCCAGGGCGACCGTCGTCACGGAGGCCCCCGGCGCGGCCGAGCGGAGCGTGCGGTGCGCCGCGTCGAGCCGGCACGCCCGCAGGTACGCGGTCGGGGTGGTCTGCAGCTCGCGGCGGAAACAGTCCTGCAACGTTCGTACGCTCACCCGCAGCGCCTCGGCGACGTCACCGACGGTCAGCGCCTCGCCGTGGTGTTCGGAGATCAGGGCGCAGGCCCGGCGGACGATGCGCCCGGGGTGGGCGTGCTGGTCCGGCTCGGCGAGCAGGTGGGAGTGGCTGTGCCGGTGGGCCAGCAACAGCTTGCCGATGAGCCCCTGTTCGAAACGGGCGGCGACCTGCGGGTGGTCGAACAGGGACGCGTCCGCCGGCTGCGACAGCTCGGCGGCGAGGAACGCCACCCCGCGCGCCCACGCCTGTGCGGTCGGCGTGGTCATGAGCATGCCGACGTCCAGGCGGACCGGGTCGTCGACCGGGCGGCCCAGCAGGCGGGCGAGTTCGCGGTCGACGGCGCGTCGGTCGGCGTAGAAGATCCGGTGGGGAGAGCCCTCGGACCACCGCATGTCCGAGGAGTCGTACGGGGACAGGACCGACGCGACGTCGGCGGTCGAGGTCACGGTCTGACCGGCGTGCCGGACCAGCGTGCTACCGGCGCTGGGGATCTGGACGAGGTAGAAGGTCTCCAGCGCGGGCGGCTGAATGCGGACCGCCTGCCCGTAGTCGAGGTCGATGACCCCCACCCCGCCCGCCCGGCGAGCCGCCATCCGCAGTCGCACGCTGTGCACGCCCGACTGCGGTGTGAGCCGGTGTGGACAGAAGACCCGGCCCACCTCGGCGCGAGCCCGGTCGACGTCGTCCGTCCGGACCGTCACCGCATCCATCCGACACCTCCCGGGCGTCCCGTCGCGCTGACCGTAAGGCGTGAGCGGGCCGAGTCATCCCCGAAAGCCGTCGACCCGACAGGAAAAGGGTTTCGCCGCGTACCGCGGACAACGCCCGCGTCGTGCGGATAGCGACCAACCAGGCCTGCTCGCTAGCGTGCGAGCACCGCGGGCGGTCGGTGTCGGCGCGGTTCTCGGCACGGGTTCACGTCGTTTGGAGGAGACCATGAGAATTGCTGTCGTCGGTGCCGGATTCGCCGGTGTGAGCGCAGCGAAGGTGCTGCGGCAGAGCGGATTCGACGTCACAGTGTTCGAACGGGCGCCCGACGTCGGTGGGGTGTGGAGTCGTACCCGTCGTTACCCTGGCCTGCACACCCAGAACAACAAGGGCACCTACCACCTCTCCGACCTGCCGATGCCCGCCGACTACCCGCAGTGGCCGTCCGGCGAGCAGGTTCAGCGGTACCTGGAGACGTACGTGGAGAGGTTCGGGCTGGGCAGCGCGCTGCGCCTGTCCACGGAGGTCGCCTCCGCCGAACTCGTCAACGACGAGACGGGTTGGCTGGTCGCGTCACGGCCGGCGGGCGCCCAGGACCCGTTGACGGTGGAACGGTACGACCACCTGATCGTCGCCAACGGCATCTTCTCCGACCCCCTCGTCCCGTCCTTCGACGGGCACGCGAGCTTCGCCGCCGCCGGCGGGCGCGTACTGGCGACCGGGGAGTTCCACGACATCGAGGCGGCCCGAGGTAAGAACGTCCTCGTGGTCGGGTACGGCAAGTCGTCCTGCGACGTGGCGGTCCCGGTGAGCGAGGTCGCCGCCCAGACCCACGTGGTGGCTCGTGAGCTGCTCTGGAAGATGCCCCGCAAGCTCGGTGGTGCGCTCAACTACAAGTACCTGCTGCTCACCCGGATGGGTGAGGCCCTCTTCCGCTACCTGCGCCTGAAGGGTTTCGAGCGGTTCCTGCACGGCCCGGGGAACGGCCTGCGCCAGAGCATGGTCAACAGCGTCGGCTCGGTCGCGACCCGACAGTTCAACCTGCGCGAGTTGGGCCTCGTGCCCAACGGCAACTTCGAGGACATCGCCCGTAGCACTGTCAGTCTCGGCACGGAGGGCTTCTTCGAGCGGGTCACCGACGGCCGCATCGCCGTGCACCGGGATCAGGTGATCACCGAGTTGCTGGTCGACGGTGGCCGGCCCGCCGCCCGCCTGGCCGACGGCACGGTGCTCCCGGCCGACCTGGTGATCTGTGGCACCGGCTTCCGCCAGCACGTGCCCTTCTTCGACGACGCCTTGCACGCCCGACTCCAGGACGATGCCGGCAACTTCATGCTCTACCGGCAGATCCTGCCGATCGGCGTGCCGCGGCTGACGTTCGCCGGCTACAACTCGTCGTTCTTCAGCTCGCTCAGCGCGGAGATGGCGGCGGTCTGGACGGCCGCGTACCTGCGAGGCGGGATCACCCTGCCAGCCGAGGCCCGGATGCGCGACGAGGTGTGCTCCCGGCTGGCCTGGATGACGGCGCGCACCAACGGGCGGCACGCTCGTGGCACCAACATCATCCCGTTCTCGATGCACAACATCGACGAGGTGCTCGACGAGCTGGGGCTCAACCTCGGCCCGCTGACCCGGGCCCGGCAGTGGCTGCTTCCCGTCGACCCGAGCTCGTACCGCAGGGTGACGGCAGAGATGATCCGGCGTACCGCCGACCCGGTATCCGCCATCAGCGGTGACGGCCCGATAAAGGCGGATAAAGTGCGCAGATAGGGGATCAGACGGGACCGGTCGATGAGGAGGCCCGGGGACGATGGCAACGAAACGGGGTCAGCACCGTGGTGCGCTCGTGCCAGCGGCCCTGGCCGGCTGAGCGGTCCCGCCGTCCGTGCTGAGGCGCGCCGAGTTCTTCCGTGGGCTCGGGGACAGCAAGAGCCCACCCTCGGCGACCGTCCTGGAACTGCTGTTCGACATCGTCTACGTCTTCGCGCTCGCCCGCCTCGCCGGGCGGGTCGCGGACGACCTGACCATCGTCCGGCACACGCTGCTCTCCGAGGCGGGCCAGACCGTCCTGTTCTTCACGGCGATGTGGATGATCTGGTCGCTCACCGCCCTGCTGGCGAGCACCTACGACCCCCGGCGCCCCGATCTGCAGGTCATCCTGCTGGCGACGATGTTCGGCACGCTGGTGCTGGCGGTCACGTTGCCGCAGGCCTTCGGCCAACGCGGCGTCGTCTTCGCCTGCGCCTACGTCGTCATCCAGGTCGGCCGGCCGCTGTTCCTGTCGTTCGCCCTGCGCGGCCACCGGGTGCACGTGTTCGCGCTCCGGGTGCTGACCTGGCACCTGGCCACCGGTGTGCTCTGGATCAGTGGCGGCATCAGTGGCGGTCTCGGTCGAGGCATCTTCTGGACCATCGCGCTCGCCATCGAGGTGATCGGCGCCGCCACCACCTACCCCCTGCCCCGCATGGGCCCGAGACAGATCGACCGCCTGGGGGTCACCGTCTCGCAGGAGCATCTCGCCGAGCGGTACAACCAGTTCTTCATGATCGCTCTTGCCGAGGTGGTGCTCGAATCCGGCGCCGCGGTCAGCTTCCCGGGCTTCACGACCGAGGGAACCGTCACCCTCGTCGCCTCGTTCGTGACGGTCGTCTCGTTCTGGCGGATGTACTTCTACCACGTCAGGTCCGGCCATGCGGCGAGCCCGAGCGGGGAGGGGATCCAGCTGTCGCGGTGGGCGAGCTACAGCCTGCTGTTGATCGTCGGCGGCATCATCTGCACCGCGGCCGGCTTCGGGCAGGTCATCGAGGATCCGCACCCGCCGATCGACTGGGCTCTGGTGGCCATCATCTTCGGCGGCCCGGTGCTGTTCCTGATCGGGCGGACCACCCTGGAGCAGGCGAGCCGATCCGCACCGCGATGTCGGGTGCTCTATCTCGGCGCGGTGGCACTGGCGGTGGCGGCCCCGGTGATGGTGCTGCTTCCACCGGTCGTGGTGGCGGCCGTCGCGGCGCTGATCCTGGCCGCCATCACCGTGTTCGACAGACGGGCCCACCGGCGTGGGTCGGAGTCCAACCCGACGCTGTGACGATCCGTTGCGGGCCGGCGGCCACTGCGCGTATCCTCGTCGGGCACGCCGTCGAGCTGGAAGGAGGTCAGAACAATGTCCGATGTTCTGCGCCCCCTCCGCGCTCCGGCGTCCGCGCGGATTTGACCCGGGGCGCTCGCTTCCCGGAGGACCAACCCATGACTGACCTGGTCATTCGCCCGCTCGTCGCGGGCGAGGAAAAGCTGTTCGACTCCATGCCCGATCCGCTGCCCCAACTGCGTCAGGTCGGGTACGCCGACGGGGTCGCCGGCGGCGGCTACCGGCCCGAGACCACCTGGGTCGCGCTGCGCGCCGGGCGGTTGGTGGGCCGGGCCGCCTGGCTCCTTCCACCGGGCGCCGTCGGTGCCCCCTGGCTGGACCGGTTCGATCTGATCGCCGAGCCGGAGGTGGGCGCCGAGCTGCTGCGCGCCGCCCACGAGACGCTGGGCGGCCCCGGCCTGTACTACGCCGCGCTACCGGCGCACTGGCGGCGCCGGCCCGAGGTGCTGGCCGTGGTGCGGGCGCCCATGGCGGCCGCCCGGCTGGCCGGGCTGGTCGAGCGGGGGGAGCGGATCCGGTACTCCTGGACGGGCACCCCCCTGCCGGCGTCCTCCGGGCGGTACGACTTCCGGCCGCCCGTCGACGTGGCGGAGATCAACGCACTGGTCGCCAGGATCGCCGAGCCGGACGTGCTGACCGGCGTCGAGATCGCGCGGGTGGTCGGCGGCGTCGACCTCGCCACCGACCCGCTGGCCTGGTTGGGCGACAACATCGAGGAATGGCGCGTCGCCCTGGCGGCCGGCGACCCGGTCGGGCTGGTCGGCACAGCCGGCCAAGCCTGCTACCCCCTGCTCGCCTACCTCGGCCTCCTCGACGAGGCGGCCCGGCCCGAGTTGCTGGCCGAGGCGGTCCGGGTGCTGGCCGCCGGCGGTGCCCGGGAGGTCATCGCCGATGTGGAATCCCACCGGGTGGCGGTGCTGGCGGAGTTGGAGCGGACCGGCTTTCGGCAGTTGCGCTCCAGGGTCGCCTTCGCGCCACCGAACAGTCAGGAATAGGTGACCGGGTGCGCCCGGTCACCCGGGCGCACCCCCTCAGCCAGCGCCGACCCCGGCCGGTGTCAGCATCTGACCATGCCGGAGATCATCGCGCTTCTCGTCGGCGGGTTTTCGCTGGTCGTGACGGCGGTCGCCGGGCTCTATCTCTGGCCTCTGGGCCGCCGTGGGCTACCTGTCGCGCCGGCCCGACCGCTCGACTTCGACACGGCCACCCGTGCCGCCGAGGCCACCATCGCCGCCGAGGCCGCCGATCCGCAGATCCGGCCGGAGTCGCGCAGCCGCCTGCTGAGCCACGGCTCCCGCACCGGCAGGGCCGTGCTGCTGCTGCACGGATACACCCTCGCGCCCGAGCAGTACGCGGGGCTGGCCGAAAAGTTCTTCGACAGTGGGTACAACGTCTGGATTCCCCGGGCTCCCCAGCACGGCACCGTCGACCGGCGGGCCCACCACCGGGTCGAGGCCGGTGAGCTGACGACGTACGCCGCGCAGGGGTGGGCCGTCGCGGCGGCCCTGGGAGACGAGGTCGGCGTCGTCGGGATCTCCGGCGGTGCCGTGCTGGCCACCTGGCTGGCACAGGTGCCCGGCAACGTCGTACGGCATCTGTTGTTGCTGTCGCCGTTCTTCGGCCCGAACCCGCGACAGGCGCCGGCCTACGCGGTCAAACCGCTCATCGTCCTGTACGGGCGTCGCGTCCTGCGCGACCGCGTCACGTCGCGCGGCTATTCCCTCGCCGCCGTCACCCAGTACCTGACGATCGCCCGTAGCCTGCCGAAACCATCCCGGAGGACCGGCCTGCGGACCGCCGCGGTCGCGATCAGCCCGCTCGACGGCGTGGTGGACCTCCGGGCAGCGGTCGACGTGCCGCGCCGGATCGCCGACGCGAACGCGGTCCCGCTGCGGGTGTGCACCCTGCCAGCGGCGTTGGGCGTCGAACACAACACCCTCAACCTCGCCGCCCTCGGCGCTGACGGCGACGAGTGGCGCCGGCGGTACGTCGCGCTCTACGAGGGTGAGCCGGCGCCGTTGAACACCGCAGGGGCGTAGCCGGCGGGCTTGTCGCCGACGCCGAGGCCGGGGCTCACCACCCAGGACTGGTACTGCGGGGTGAACATGCCGTAGAGCAGCGGGACCCTCGGGGCGCTCGCCTCGTCGAGCCGGCGGCGGGCGTCGGCCGGGATCTCGAAGTCGAGCGCACCGAGGTTGCTGGTGAGCTGTTCGGGGCTGCTCGCCCCGATGACCACCGACCCGACGGCGGGCTGGGTGGCCACCCAGTTGATCGCCACCTGCGCCATGCTGCGCCCGAGATCGGCGGCCACGCTCTCCAACGCCTCGATCACCTGCCAGTCGCTCGGGCTGATCTCCCGACCCGCTGCGTCGGGGTTCGTCAGGCGGCCGGTCCCGGTCATGCCCTCGCCGGTCCGCCGGTACTTGCCGCTGAGCAGCCCTCCACCGATCGGGCTCCAGGCGGTGAGCCCCATGCCCAGGGTCTGGGCCATCGTCACGTGCTCCGCCTCGATGTCCCGGGCGACCAGCGAGTACGGCAGTTGCACATTGATCATCGGGGTCAGCCCGTGCGCCTCGGCGTAGCTCTGCGCCCGAGCCGCGTACCAGGCCGGTACGTCGGACAACCCGGCGTACCGGATCTTGCCGGAGCGCACCAGGTCGTCGAGGGTGTGCACGACCTCCTCGACCGGGGTGATCCGGTCCCAGGTGTGCAGCAGGTACAGGTCGATGTAGTCGGTGCCGAGCCGGCGCAGCGACGCCTCCAGGGCCCGCATGATGTGCTTGCGACCGTTGCCGCTGGCGTTCGGGTCGGACGGGTCGACGGTGTTGGTGGCCTTGCTGGTGAGCACGAGTCGCTCGCGTACACCGGCCCGGTCGATCAGGCGGCCGAGGATCTTCTCGCTCTCGCCTGCGGTGTAGAAGTCCGCCGTGTCGATGAAGTTCCCGCCCGACTCCAGGTACTGCCGGAAGATCGGCTCGGCCTCATCCTCGGTCTTGCCGTACGCGGCGTGGAACCCGTCGACGCCGAAGTTCATGGTGCCCAGCGCCAGCCGGCTCACCCGTAGACCGGACCGTCCGAGCAGGTAGTAGTGGTTCATCGTGGTGTCCTCCCGATAGTGGTGTCGGCCCGCTGCGGACCGCGCGTTCCAGACCTTTGCTCGGCAAAAATGGACCTGCAAGTCCAAAAATCGAGGTAGGGTCGGACCCCGCAGGTCCCGACCAGGAGGTCCCATGACACGGGCGTTGACCCGCAAGGGCGAGGCGACCCGAGCGCGGATCGTCGCCGGCGCGGCGGCCGAGATCCGTGAGCGCGGCGTCGACGAGGTGCGCCTCGAGGATGTGATGGCCCGCACCGGCACCAGCAAGGGCCAGCTTTTCCACTACTTCCCCGACGGGAAGGATGGTCTGCTGCTCGCGGTGGCCCAGCACGAGGCGGACCAGGTGCTCATCGACCAGGAGCCGATGCTCAGCAACCTGACGTCCTGGCCGGCCTGGCTCGCCTGGCGCGACCGACTGATCGAGCGATACCTCGCGCAGGGGGTGAAGTGCCCCCTCAACGGTCTGCTCGGCCAGACCGGCCGACGGGCGCCCGGCGCGCAGGCGATTGTGACCGGGCTCATGTGGCGCTGGCAGAAGGCGATCACCGACGGCATCCGACACATGCAGTCGACCGGCGACATCGCCGCGGACGTTGACGCCGACCGGGCCGCCGCGGCACTGCTCGCCGGTATCCAGGGCGGTGTGCTGCTGCTGCTCTCCACCGGAAAGATCGACCACCTCGAAGCCGTCCTCGACCTCACCATCGACTCGCTGCGCGCAGGTGCCCGGACGGGCGGGAGCTGAGCCGACCCCAGCGACGGCCGGGTATCCTTGCGCCCGAGTTGCCGGAGATCGGAGCAGGCGTGGCAGGTGACGACGACATCTCCGGGTGAGCACCCGGACCGGCCGCCGACGGGCGCGTGATCGCGCCACCGTCGTCGCGGCCCTCGTCGTCGTGCCCTGCTCCCGCCGGGGTGCCCGTGTGCGCCCCGGATCGTCGTTCTCCGAGGTTCCCCATGTCTGTTCGACCTGCTCTGATCGCCCATGACCTCGTGCGGGTCCGCGGCGACCGCCGGGTGCTCGACGGCGTCTCCCTGACCGCCACACCCGGCCACCGGATCGGCCTGATCGGTGAGAACGGCACCGGCAAGACGACCCTGCTGCGGGTCCTGGCCGGCGTCGACGTAGCCGACTCCGGCATCGTCATCCGCCCGCCGGACGTCGGCTTCCTGCACCAGGAGATGCCCTTCCAGCCATCCACGACCGTCGCCGCGGTCCTCGACGACGCGCTGCGCGAGGCCCGTGCCGACCTCGCCGAGCTGGACCGGATCGGCGTCGCGCTCGCCGATTCGCCGCAGGGCACCGAGCAGCACGACCGGCTGCTGGCCGCGTACGGCGAGGTTCTGGAGCGGGCCCAGGACCGCGACGCGTGGGACGCCGACCGTCGTGCCCGGACGGTCCTCGACGGCCTCGGCCTCGGCGGGCTGCCGCACGACCGGACGTTGGGCGTCATCTCCGGCGGGCAACGTGGCCGCCTCGCCCTCGCCGCGATGCTGATCCGCCGGCCGGCCGCGCTGCTGCTCGACGAGCCCACCAACCACCTCGACGACGCGGCGGCGGCGTTCTGCGAGGACCAGCTCACTGCCATGCCCGGCGTGGTCGTGGTGGCCAGTCACGATCGGGCCTTCCTCGACGCGGTCTGCACCGATCTCATCGACCTCGATCCGGCGGTAGACGGGCCGGTCCGCTTCGGCGGCGGCTACACCGCGTACCTGACGGCGAAGCGCGCCGAGGCGCAACGGTGGCGTCGGCGCTACGACGACGAGCAGGCGCTCCTCGCCGATCTGCGCGAGGCCGCCGCCGTGAGCGGGCACCAGGTCGCGCACGGCCGCGGCCCGCGCGACAGCGAAAAGATGGGGTACGGGCACACCGCCGGCCGCGTCCAGAACCAGATCTCCCGTCGCGTCCGCGACGCCACCCGTCGACTGGAGACAATCGAGCGCGACCCCGTTCCGGTGCCGTCGGAGCCGTTGCGTTTCCACGCGCCCGTGCTCGCCGTCGGCGACGGTGACGAGGTCGTCGTCACGGCGGATCGACTGGAGGTGCCCGGCCGACTCCGGGTGGCGCAACTGGAGATCAGGAGCCGTGACCGGCTGCTGGTGACCGGCCCCAACGGGGCGGGCAAGTCGACGCTGCTCGCCGTGCTCGCCGGCCACCCGACCAGTGCCGGAGCGCTCTGGCGACGACCGGGTCTGCGGGTCGGCCTGCTCGCCCAGGACAGCGTCTTCGCGGACGCTCGGCGGACGGCCCGGCAGGTCTTCGCCGCTGCCGTCGGGCCGGGGCGGGCCGAGGTCGTACCGCTGTCGTCGCTCGGCCTGCTCGCCCCGGCGGACCTCGACCGCCCGGTGGCCGAACTGTCGGTCGGCCAGCGCCGCAGGCTCGCCCTCGCAGTGCTCGTCGCCGACCCGCCGGAACTGCTGTTGCTCGACGAACCCACCAACCACCTCTCGCCGACGCTCTGTGACGAGATGGAGGACGCCCTGGGCTCCGGCCCGGGTGCCGTCGTCGTCGCCAGCCACGACCGCAGACTCCGCTCCCGCTGGCAG
>NZ_QGSZ01000134.1 GCF_003857055.1 Micromonospora inaquosa
GGTCCCACAGACTGCCCGCGTCGGCGGCGCTGACCAACGCGCGCAACCGCACCGTCCCGCCGGTGGCGTCGGTGACCTGTAGGACGCAGACCCGCCCGTCCCACAGCTCGGTGCCCTCGACGAGGCGGCGCAGCTCCTCGCGCATGATCTGCACCGGCACCGCCCAGTCCACGTCGAACTCGGCGGTGCCGAGCACCGCCGCCTCCGTGCGGGTCCAGTTCTGAAAGGGCGTGCTGGTGAAGTACGAGGTGGGCAGGATCAACCGGCGGTCGTCCCAGATCTGCACCACCACGTAGCTGAGGGTCAGCTCCTCGACGCGACCCCACTCCCCCTCCACGACGACCACGTCGTCGAGCCGGACGGCGTCGCTGAAGGCGAGCTGGAGGCCGGCGAAGACGTTGCCGAGCAGGCTCTGCGCGGCGAGCGCGGCCACCACACCGACCACACCCGCCGAGGTCAGCACACCGGCGCCGATGCCCCGCACGCTGGGGAACGTCATCAGCATCACGCCGACGGTCAGTATGACGATCACCGCGATGGTCAGTCGGCGCAGCATCACCACCTGGGTCCGGACCCGCCGGGCGTGCCGGTTGTCCGGTACGTCGACCCGGAACCGGGCCAGCGCGGTGTCCTCCACCACGACCAGCAGGCAGGCGACCAGCCAGGCCAGGGTGGCGATGACGCCGAGGATGAGCAGGTGCAGCAGCAGCCGCCGCCAGCTCTCGCCGACCGCGTACCCGGTGGTGAGGCGGACGGCGAACTGCACGGCCAGGACCGTTCCGGCGACCTGGAACGGGCGGTGCGCGTGCTCGGTCAACTCGGTCAACAGCAGTGACCGGCGGCCGAACCGCCGGGTCAACCGGTGGACGACCTCGACCAGGAACAGGGCGACCGCCGCAGCGACGAGCGCGGCGACGGCCGTTTCGAGATAGCTCTGCACGGATTCGGTGCTCCCCTTCGATCAGACGACGGGCACTCCGGGCGAAAGCCCAAGAGTGCCCGTGATCCTCAGAATCGACCAGCTCAGACCTTGCGGTACCGGGACTGGAGGAAGCAGTAGATGCCGAAGGCGGCGATGCCCAGGGCGACCAGGGTCAGCAGGAACATGCCGTACGACTGCTCCCGGAGGGCGTGCAGTGCGGCGTCGAGACCACGCGCCTTCTCCGGGTCGTAGTTCACGGCGGCCACGATGACCAGCAGACCGGAGATGCCGTACGCGACGCCCTTGGCGGCGTATCCGGCGATGCCCAGCCGGCGGGCCAACTGGCGGGTCTTCGGGCTCATCTCGCCGGTCTTCAGGTGCTTCTCGAACTTCTTGAGCACCCCGTAGATCACCAGGCCGACACCGATCGCGGCGAGCACCAGCCCGGCCAGGCCGACCATCCAGCGGCCGCCGCTGGAGGTCATCAGCTTGCCGGTCAACGCCTCCTGCTGGTCGGCGCTGTTCGATCCGGCGTCGGAGAAGACCTTGAAGGCGGTCCAGGCGAAGTAGAGGTAGACGATGGTCCGGCCGGCCGAGGCGAGCCGTTCGGTGACCCGCTCCTTGCCGCGCTCGGCGCGGTGCCCGACCGCCGCTTCCAGCGCCTGCCAGATCGCCATCGCGAGCAGGCCGACCGCGACGGCGATGACCAGGAACTTGCCGAGGGGCTGTGCGGAGAGGGTACGCAGCGCGCCGGACTGGTCGCCGTCGTCTGACGACGTGCCGAACGCGATCTGCAACGCCAACCAGGCGAAGAGTAGGTGGACGATGCCGTAGCCGATGAAGCCGGCCCGGGCGAGGAGTTCCAGCCACCGGCTGTCCGCCGTTCGGGAGGCGGTGGCTTCGGCGCTACGGGTGAGTGACATGGTGTCACAATCTCCGATTCTGAAGATTCCCAAACGTCGGCCACCGCCGCCCGGCCGGGTCAGTTGCGCGCGACGCGAACCTTGACCTGCTGGTCGGTGATGCTGTCCACGGTGACCGCGAAGCCTCCCGCGTCTACGGCCTGCTGGCCGGTGGTGAGGGTGAGCTGCTCGCCGGCGACCTCGACGGTCACCTGGTCACCCTCCGCGCCGACCAGCTTGGCCTCGACGCCGAAGATGCTGGCCTTCGCGTCGACACCCCGATCGAAGGTGACCGTGCAGGCGTCCAGCTGCCCGCAGTCGGTGGAGGCGCCCTCGGAGCTGCAGCCGGCGAGCACGGTGAGGCCGAGCGCCAGACCGGCGAAAAGGCCGGCGGCGCGGCGAATGGGGGTCAATGGGATGGTGGCGGGTTGTTTCGTCACCTCGCCAAGGGTACGAGACGCCTGCGATGTTCGCGCCGAGCAGTGATCACCCGGCGGCCGACCGGGGTGCGAGGGGCACCGGCTAGGGTCCGGGACATGCCGTTCGACATCGCCCGTACCCGGGCCGCGTACCCCGCCCTGACCGAGGGCTTCGTCCACTTCGACGGTGCCGGCGGCACCCAGACCGCGGCCGGTGTGATCGACGCGGTCACCGACGCCATGCGGATGGCGGTCGGCAACCGCAGCGCCGCCAACGTGGCGGGTCGCCGGTCGTTGAAGCTGGTGGCCGAGGCCCGTTCGGCGGTGGCCGACCTGCTCGGCGCCGACCCGGCCGGGGTGGTGCTCGGCCCGAGTGCGACAGCGCTGACGTACACCCTGGCCCGTACGCTCGGCGCGACCTGGCGCCCGGGTGACGAGGTGGTGGTCTCCCGGCTCGACCATGACTCGAACGTGCGGCCGTGGATGCAGGCCGCCGAGGCGGCCGGGGCGACGGTGCGCTGGGCCGAGGTCGACCGGCACACCGGTGAGCTGCCCGCGGCCCAGTACGCGGACCTGGTCGGTGAACGGACCCGGGTGGTCGCGGTGACCGCCGGCAGCAATGCCATCGGCACCATGCCGGACGTGTCGGCGATCGCCAAGATCGCGCACGCGGTCGGCGCGTTGGTCTACGTCGACGGGGTGCACTCGGTTCCGCACGGCCCGACCGACCTGACGTCGCTCGGCGCGGACGTGCTGGTCACCAGCGCGTACAAGTGGTCCGGACCGCACCTGGCGGCGATGGTGGCGGATCCGGCCCGGTGGGCGGCGCTACGCCCGGCGAAGCTGGTGCCGTCCTCCGACGCGGTGCCGGACCGGTTCGAGTACGGCACGCCGAGTTTCCCGCTGCTGGCCGGCGTGACCGCCGCGGTGGATCACCTGGCGGGGCTGGACCCGGACGCGGTCGGGGACCGGCGGGCGCGGGTGCAGGCCGGGTTGGCCGCCGCCCAGGCACACGAGGAGGCCCTGCTGGAGCGGCTGCTCGCCGGGTTGGCCCAGCGCCCGGCGATCACCGTCTACGGCTCGCCGGCGCGGCGTTGCCCGACGGTCTCGTTCCGGGTCGCCGGGATGTCGCCCACGGCCGTCCAGGAGGCGTTGGGCGCCGCCGGGTTCTGCCTCTCCGTCGGCGACTACTACGCCTACGAGTACTTCCAGCTGATGGGTCTGCGCGACAGCGGCGGCGCGGTGCGGGCCAGCATCTACCACTACAACACGGCCGACGAGGTGGACCGGTTGCTCGGCGAACTCGACGCGCTGGCCGACCCGGCGGGGAGAATGGCCGGATGAGCACCCTGGTCGAGGACAACCCGGCGAAGCACCGCTTCGAGATCCTGGTCGACGACGCGCTGGCCGGCTTCACCGCGTACCTGCCGCGCGGGGAGGTCCTGGTCTTCACCCACACGGAGGTGGACCGGGGCTTTCAGGGCAAGGGGGTCGGCGGCGCGTTGGTCCGCGGCACCCTGGACCAGCTCCGGGCGCGCGGCACCACTGTGGTGCCGCAGTGCCCCTTCATGGCCGCTTTCATCGACAAACATCCCGAGTACGCCGACCTGGTCGCCGACCTTCCGTAGGGGCAGGCCGGTCAGCGGGCGCCGGTGAGCACCTCGGCGGCGGCCTGCCCGCTGGCCCGGGTGGCGCTGTGGGTGGCCAGGTGCACCGCCCCGGTGACCAGCTCGGGCACGCCCAGCTCGACCACTACCGCGTCCGGCCGGGCGGCCAGGGCGCGGCGCACGGCGGCGCGCATCCAGTCGTGTCGGTGCAGGTCCCGGACGACCAGGACCAGGGGGCGGGCACCCGCTCCGGCGCCCGGGTCGGCCGGCACGTCGGGTTCGGCGTAGCGGACCGTGCTGGTGCCGGGCAGCAGCTCGCCCAGCGGCCCGCCGATGCCCCACGGGGTCTCGGCGCCGATGGCGATATTGCGCAGCGGTTCGAACTCGACGACGTGTGCCGGGCGGGTCAGTGGCAGCGCGACAGTCGTGCCCGGGGCGGCGGTGATCCGCACGGCCCGGCGGGCGGCGACCAGCCCGACGTCGGCGGCGCCGCGCGCTCCGGCTGAGCCGGCGCTGCGGGCGGTCACCGTCCAGGCGGCGAGTTGACCGACGCGCTTGGCGGCCTCGGCGAGCCGTTCCTCGGGCAGCTCACCGGAGACGACGGCGGCCACGATGGCATCGCGCAACTCGTGGGCGGCCTGCTCGTCGGCCCGTTCGCCGCCGATGCAGATGGCGTCGGCGCCGGCGGCGAGGGCGCGGACCGTCGCTCCGGCGAAGCCGTACCGGTCGGCGACCGCGCGCATCTCCATCGCGTCGGTGACCACCACGCCGGAGAAGCCCAGCTCGTCGCGGAGCAACCCGCCCAGGATGCGCTGACTCAGCGTCGCCGGCAGGTGCGGGTCGAGCGCGGGCACCAGCAGGTGACCGGTCATGACCGCCTGCACCCCGGCGGTCACTGCGGCACGGAACGGGGCCAGTTCGCAGGCGTCCAGCCGGTCCCGGTCGGCGGTGATCCGGGGCAGGTCGTGGTGTGAGTCGACGCGGGTGTCGCCGTGCCCGGGAAAGTGTTTGGCGCAGGCAGCGACGCCGCCGGCCTGGAGCCCGCGGACCCAGGCGGCGGTGTGCCGCGCGACGAGCGCCGGGTCGGCACCGAAGGAGCGGACGCCGATCACCGGGTTCGCCGGGTTGGAGTTGACGTCGGCGTCCGGGGCGTAGTTGAGGGTGATGCCCGCGGCGGCCAGCTCGACGCCCAGGTCCCGGGCGACGGCCTCGGTCAGCGCCGGGTCGTCGACCGCGCCGAGGGCGAAGTTGCCGGGCCGGGAGCTGCCGTGGACCGACTCCAGCCGGGTGACGTCGCCGGCCTCCTCGTCGATCGCCACGATGACGTCGGGTCGTTCCGCGCGCAGCGTCGCGGTGAGCGCGGCCACCTGCTCGGTGTCGACGACGTTGCGGGCGAAGAGCACCACCGAGCCGAGACCCTCGCCGAGCCAGCGGCACACCCACGGCGGTGGGGTGGTGCCGACGAAGCCGGGTTGCAGGACGGCGGCGGCGAGTGCCGGGAGGTGCCCGGTGGTCGTGGTCACTGCACTCCCTCGCAGTGATCGACGTCGATCACCGACGACGGTGCGCCGCCGTCGACCCGCTGGTTGCGCTCGCTCATGCGGCCCCCGTACCCCATCTCTCACGCGCCCTCGGCGCACCGCCACCGGCAGGCGGTCCTGCCATGGTCACACCGAGCGATTCAATAGTCAATAAACCTTACAGTTGCCTGGCGGCCCGCTCCCCGGGGAGAGTGCGGGGATGGATCCCGCCCTGCTGGCCGACGCGACGAGCCCGGCCGACATCCCCGGCGTACGCCTGCTCGGCCTGGTGGTCGGCGCCCTCCTGCTGCTCGCCGCGATCCGGGCGATGTTCGGTCGACGCTGACCGGGCCGGGTACGCGCACCGGTGTGACCGGCCGTCGCCGGGGTACGGCTCTCCCCATCAGGTCCGCGTGCCGAAGGGGTAAGCCATGAAGATCGGATACTTTCTGTCCAGTGAGGAGCTCACGCCAGCCGAGTTGCTCGAACAGGCACGCGGTGCCGAACAGGCCGGCTTCGAGGCGCTGTGGATCTCCGACCACTACCACCCCTGGGTGGACGCGCAGGGCCAGAGCCCGTTCGTCTGGTCGATGATCGGCGCGCTCAGCCAGGTGTGCTCGCTGCCGGTGACCACGGCGGTGACCTGCCCGACCCTGCGGATCCACCCGGCCGTGATCGCGCAGGCGGCGGCGACCAGCGCGGTGCTGCACGGTGGACGGTTCGTGCTCGGCGTCGGCACCGGCGAGGCGCTCAACGAGCACATCTTCGGCGACGCCTGGCCGCAGGCCGACGTCCGGCTGGAGATGCTGGAGGAGGCCGTCGAGGTGCTGCGCGCGCTGTGGGGCGGCGACTTCGTCAACCACCACGGCAAGCACTACACCGTGGAGCAGGCCCGGATCTACACGCTGCCCGACACTCCCCCGCCGATCTACGTCTCCGGCTTCGGGCCGAAGGCGATCGACCTGGCCGCCCGGATCGGCGACGGCTACGTGAGCACCATGCCGGACGCCGAGATGGTCCGGCGCTTCCGCGAGAACGGCGGCGGCGACAAGCCGTGCCAGGCCGGCTTCAAGGCGGCGTACGCGGACAGCGAGGACGAGGGAATGCGGATCGCGTACGAACGCTGGCCCAACGCGGGGGTGCCGGGTGAGCTGTCCCAGGTGCTGCCCTCGCCGCGCCACTTCGAGCAGGCCGCCGAGCTGGTCAGGCCGGAGATGCTGAAGGAGGCGTTCGTCTGCGGCAACAGCGCCGACGCGCACCTGGAAATGATCGACAAGTACGCCAAGGCCGGCTTCGACGAGGTCTACGTGGCCAACACCGGCCCGCACCACCAGGGCCTGTTCGACCTCTACCAGCGCGAGGTGCTGCCGCGGCTGCGCTGAGTCGGGAGTCAGCGAGCCGGTCATCGAGGGCATGGCAGGTGCCCTGCCTGTGATCGTCCGAAGGCGTTTCGCCGGTCATGGGCTCGGGTACCTCCGGCCCTCGATGAAACTGTCCACGCACTCGATGACGTTGCGCCGCGCGGCCCGCAGCCTTTTCGGCTGGAAGGCGCTGCGGCCCAACCAACTGGCCGCCATGCGCGCGGTGATGAAGCGACGCGACGCGCTGGTGGTGTTGCCCACCGGCGCCGGCAAGTCGGCGATCTACCAGATTCCGGCGAGCCTGATCCCCGGCCCCACCGTGGTGATCTCCCCCCTACTGGCCCTCCAGCAGGACCAGATCGCCTCCCTCAACGAGCGGCAACGCCCGGAGCTGCGGGCGGTGCGGATCAGCTCGAACGAGTCACCGAACCAGCAGGCCGAGGCGATCACCGAGATCCGCGAGGGCCGGGCGGAGTTTCTCTTCATCACCCCGGAACAGCTCAGCAATCCCGAGCGGATGGCCGAGGTCGCCGCGCTGAGGCCGGCGCTGGTGGCGATCGACGAGGCGCACTGCATCTCCGCGTGGGGGCACGACTTCCGCCCCGACTACCTGGCGCTCGGGCACCTCATCGACGGCATCGGCCGGCCGCCGGTGGTCGCGCTGACCGCCACCGCCTCTCCTCCGGTACGCGACGACATCATCGCCCGGCTGCGGCTGCGCGAGCCGGAGGTGGTGGTCTCCGGGCTGGACCGGCCGAACCTGTTCGTCGAGGTCGCACACTGCCCCACCGAGGACTACCGGTGGCGGCGGCTGAGCGCGCTGCTGCGCGACGACGAGCGGCCCGGGATCATCTACGTGCCGACCCGTCGCGCCGCCGAGGAGTTGGCCACCAGGTTGACCGACGCCGGCTTCCCGGCGCAGTTCTACCACGGTGGGATGGCGGCCGGCGCGCGCGCCGAACTGCACGAGGCGTTCCTCGCCGACCAGGTCCCCATCATGGTGGCGACCTCGGCGTTCGGCATGGGCATCGACAAGCCGAACATCGCCTGGGTGGTGCACATGGCGCTGCCCGACTCACCGGACAGCTACTTTCAGGAGATCGGCCGGGCCGGACGCGACGGCCAACCGGCCCGGGTGCTGCTGCTCTGGCAGGCCGAGGATGTGGGCCTGCAACGGTTCTTCAGTGGTGGTCTGCCCGACGTCGACGAGCTGCGCGACCTCGCCGCGCTGCTGCGGCGCAAGCCGGCCACCAAGACGGAGCTGCGCGAGACCACCGGCCTCGGGCCGCGCAAGCTGGGCCAGTATCTGTCCCTGCTGGAGCAGGTCGGCGCGGCCGAGCCGCGCGCCCGGCAACGCATCGGCGCTCCCCGCTACTCTCCCACCCCGGCCGACGCCGCGGCGGCGGCGCTGGCCGAGGCGGAGCGCCAGCAGACCGTGACCCGGTCCCGCACCGACATGATGCGGGCCTTCGCCGAGACCCGGGCCTGTCGCGGGCAGACCCTGCTGGCCTACTTCGGCGAGCAGATGACGCAGGTCTGCGGCCACTGCGACAACTGCCACAACGGCACCAGCGTGGCCGACCAGGGCGCGGTCGGGCCGTTCCCGGTGCACAGCCAGGTGCGTCACCCGGAGTGGGGGCCCGGCCTGGTGCTCTCCTACGAGGACGACAAGATGACGGTTCTCTTCGATGAGGTCGGGTACAAGACGTTGTCGGTGCGCGTGGTGTCCGAACAGGGCCTGCTGACCCTGGACTAGCCTGACCCGGGCACCGGTGTCGGGCCCGGTGGATCGACCAGACAGAGCACCGATTGATGAAGCAGAGCAGGGCGGAAGGGGCGTTGCCGTGATCGAGCAGCCGGCGTACACCGGGTTCGGTTTCTCCGACGAGGAGTGGGGGCTGCTGGTCGGCCTGCCGCAGGCGGTGCTGACCGCGGCGAGCGCCGCCGAGTCCGACGGCACCCGCCGGACCATGGCGGAGAGCGCGGCCGGGTTGGAGACCATCGCCGCCGGCCGGGAGTCGGCCAGCCCGCTGGTCGCCGCCGTGGCCGGCGAGATCGTCACCCGGGTCGGTGACCCGGAGACCGGTGCGGAGCTGCCGGTCATCGAGCCCGCCGACCCTCGGGCGTACATCGACGACGTGCTGCTGCGGGCCGGTGCGGCCGGCGAGTTGCTGGCCGCGCGGGTCGACGAGGGTGAGGCCGGCGCGTACAAGCACTGGCTCGTGAAGATCGCCGAGCAGGTGGTGGGCGCCGCGTCCAGCGGTGGGCTGCTGGGCATCGGTGGCGAGGCGGTCAGCGACTCCGAGCGGCGGTTCCGCGACCGACTCGCGCACGTGCTCATCGACTGACCGACGACAGCGAGGTGTCGGCCGGACCGGTCGACTCGGCGGCCAACGCCGTGGAGTCGGCCGGTCGGACGCCGCGAAGCGCGACCAGCGCGGTGACCGCGCCCAGCAGCATCACCGCCATGGCGGCGTAGGCGGCCAGGTGCATCCCGTCGGTGAACGCGACGGCGGCGGCGTGCCGCACCGCGTCGGCCAGCTCCGCCGGCAGCCCCTGGGCGACCGCGAGCGCACCGCCCAGGGTCTCCTGGGCCGCGTCACCGGCGTCGGTGGGCAGCCCGGCCGGCAGGTCGTCGACGATCTCGCGACGGTAGACCGCCGCGCCCACGCTGCCCAGGATCGCCATTCCCAGCGCACCGCCCAGCTCGCTGCTGGACTCGGTCAGCGCGGACGCGACACCGGCCTGCTCGGGCGGCGCCGCGCCGAGGACCAGCTCGGTGACGAGAGACATCACCATCACCAGGCCGCCCGCGTAGACACTGGCACCGACGAGCAGCAGCCACAGCGGCGTCTGCGGGGTGACCCGGGTCAGCACCACGAAGCCAACAACGGCGATGCCGAACCCCGCACCGATCAGGTACGCCCGTTCGACGCGCTGGGCGAGGGCGGCGGCGGCCGGCGCGACCGCGCCGACGGCGAGGGACGGCACCAGGCTCCACAGCGCGGCCCGCAGTGGGCTCAGGCCGAGCACCAGTTGCAGGTGCTGGGTGGTGAAGATGGCGAAGCCGACGATGGCGAACATCGCCAGCAGGTTGACCGCGAGCGACCCGGCGAAGCCGCGACGGCGGAACAACGTGAGATCGACCATCGGGTACGCCCTGGTCCGCTGCCGGTGCAGGAAGAGCGCGCCCACCAGCAGGCCACCGACGATGGCGAGCACCCGGGCCGGGCTGACGCCGTCGCGGGCCATCTCCTTGACGCCGTAGATCACCGGCAGCAGCGCACCGAGTGACAGTGCTGCGCTGATCAGGTCGAACCGACCGGTCGGCGGGTTGCGGAACTCGGGCACCAGGAGCGGGGCGAGCAGGAGCAGCAGCAGCATCGCAGGGATGTTGATCAGGAAGATCGAGCCCCACCAGAAGTGCTCCAGCAGGATGCCGCTGAGCACCGGGCCGATCGCGATGCCGCCGGTCAGGGTGGCGGTCCAGACACCGATGGCGGTGCCGCGCTGCTTGGCGTCGTGGAACATGTTGCGCACCAGGGCGAGCGTCGAGGGCATCAGGGTGGCCCCACCGACACCGAGGACGGCGCGGGCGGCGATCAGCGTCGCGGTGCTGTCGGCGTACGCGGCCAGCAGCGACGCCGCCCCGAACGCGGTGGCGCCGAGCAGCAGGAGCCGGCGTCGGCCGATCCGGTCACCCAGAGCGCCCATGGTGATGAGCAGCCCGGCCAGCACGAAGCCGTAGATGTCGAAGATCCAGAGCTGCTGGGTGGCGGTGGGGCGCAGCTCTGCGCTGATGAACGGGACGGCGAAGTAGAGCACCGACACGTCCATCGAGACCAGGAGCAGCGCCAGCATCAGCACTGTGAGCCCGATCCACTCCCGCCGGCCGGCTCGCGCTGCCGGTGTGGTGGTGGCCTTCATGATCGACTTCCCTTCTGCGTATGACGTACGCTGTTATGCGTAGACCATACGCAGAACTAGGATGGCGGGGCAAGGAGGAAATGTGGCGGCGAAGACAGACGACAGCGGGCCCGTACTCCCGCCGGCGATCGAGAGCGCCTGGGGGCTGCGCGAACGACCACCCAAGGGCCCCCGGCCGGGAATGAGCGTGCCCGCCATCGTGGACGCCGCCGTGCGGGTGGCCGACGCCGACGGCCTGGCCGCCGTCTCGATGAGCCGGGTGGCCAAGGAGTTGGGCGCCGCGACCATGGCCCTCTACCGGTACGTCGGCTCGAAGGACGAGCTGCTGATGCTGATGGTGGACACCGGGTACGGCCCGTCCCCCGGTCCGCCCGACCCCCAGGACGACTGGCGTGCCGGCCTCACCCGGTGGGCCTGGGCCGAGCACGAGGTGCTGCGGCGACGGTCCTGGCTGCTGCACGTGCCGATCAGCGGCCCACCGATCACCCCGCAACAGCTCGGCTGGATGGAGGACGGGCTGCGCTGCCTCGACGGCACCACGCTCGGCGAGAGCGAGAAGATGTCCGTGCTGCTGCTGATCACCGGGTACGTCCGCAACGAGGCCAGCCTCACGTCGCAGGTCGCCGAGGGCAGCCGGGCGGCCGGCATCGAGCCCGCCGAGATGATGCCGGCGTACGGTCGGCTGGTGGCCCGGCTCATCGACCCGGCCCGCTTCCCCGCGCTGCACCGGGTGCTGAGCGCCGGCGTGCTCAACCAGGACGACGACCCCGACGACGAGTTCGTCTTCGGCCTGGACCGGATCCTCGACGGCGTCGAGGCGCTGATCCAACGCCGGGCGGGCTGAGGGAGCACCATGCTGCCGAGAGACACCATCGACACCACGGTCCTGCCACCGGGCGAGCGGTTCGGCATGTGGCTGGGCCTGGTCGCACGCACCTCGGCGCCGCTGCGCATCCAGTCCGCGCACAGCGACGACTTCGCCGCCCGCGCCGATTTCATCGCGCTCGGCCCGATCCAGTTGGTGCAGTACGAATACCCGTCGCTGGACGCCACCCGAACCCGGAAGCTGGTCCGCCAGTCCGACCCGGAGCTGTACATCCTCGCCCTCACCACCGGCGGCGTCGGCACGTCCAGTCAGGACGGTCGCCGCAGTGAGATCCTGGCCGGCGAGTTCACCTTCTACGACGGGTCCCGGCCGCACGACGTCTGCCACCACGCCACCGAGCCCGACCGGGACCTCGCCACCTCGATTGTCACGATGATCCCGCACGCCGCTCTGCCCCTACCGCCGCAGCGGATGGCCGCGCTCTACGGCGGCCGGATGTCCGGCAGCGAGGGGATCGGGGCGCTGCTGGCGCAGTTCCTGCTCCAGGTCACCGGGCACCCCGAGCAGTACCACGCCGCCGATGCCAGCCGGCTCGGCGCGGTCGGGCTCGACCTGGCCACCACCATGCTCGGCCGGCATCTCGTCGCCGAGGACGCCGTGCCCACCGAGGTCCGCCGCCGGGCGCTGCTCACCCAGATCCAGTCGTACATCCACCGCCACCTCGGCGACACGACACTCGGCCCACAGGTCGTCGCCGACGCCCACCACATCTCGGTGCGGTCCCTGCACCGGTTGTTCGAGGCCGAGGACGCCAGCGTGGCGTCGTACATCCGGGATCTGCGACTGGCCCGGTGCCGGCGCGACCTGACCGACCCGGCGCTGCGCAACCAGCCGGTGCAGACGGTCGCGGCGCGCTGGGGGTTTCCCGACAAGGCCCACTTCAGCCGGGCATTCAGGGCCGCCTACGGAACCACCCCGCAGGAACATCGCGACAGCGGCTTGGATCTGGCGCGGATCGTCAACCGCCAGGCATCCACCGTCAACTCGCAGCCGGCAGACTGACACCAGCGCGGCCGATCATCGCCTGGTGGGCCGCCAACGGGGGCCGTGGCGAGGCGCCCGCCGCGCGAGCGGCGGGCGGCCGCCCGGTGGGCACCCCGCTCACGCCCGACGCTCCGGCCCCGTCGCGTTTCCCCCCAGAATCGCCGACGGGGCCGGTCAGGCCCCCTCCAGCAGCTTCAGGACGACCCGCTCCGCCTCCTCGCGAGGCGCCCGCGGATCCACCGACGCCACCACCCCCTCGTGGTAGAGGTCGACCACCCGCGGGTCCACGTACGACGCACGAGCCACCGTCGGCGTGTTGCCCAGCAGCTCCGCCACCTCACGCATCACCGCGACCACCGCCTTGCGCCGGGCGGTCACCGAACGGGCCGGGCCGGCGGTGGCCAACTCGGTGGCCGCCAGCACTGTGGCGTGCCAGGTGCGGAAGTCCTTCGCGGTCATCTCCCCACCGCTGGCGTCGCGCAGGTACCCGTTGACCTCGTCGCTGCGCACGTCGCGCCACTCCCGGCCGTCCCAGTAGCCGAACAGCCGCTCCTCCCGTCGTCGGCGGCGGCGCAGATTGACCAGCACCTGGCACAGCTCCGGGTCCTCGATCCGGCGTACCTGCTCAATGCCACCCTTCGCCGGAAACACGAACACCACGCAGCCGCGCCGGGACCGGGCATGCTCGGGGCGCAGGGTGGACACCCCGTACGTCGGGTCGTCGCCGTTCGCGTACTGGTCGCTGCCGACCCGGAACATCCCCATGTCCAGCAGCCGGGCCACCGTCGCCAGCACCCGGTCCCGGCCCAGTCCACGGCCGTCCAGGTCACGCCCCACCCGCTCGCGCAGCGTGGGCAGCCGTCGGGCCACCTCCAGCATGTGATCGAACTTCGCCTCGTCCTGCTTCTCCCGCCATCGCGGGTGGTAGACGTACTGCTTGCGCCCGGCCGCGTCGATCCCGATCGCCTGGATGTGCCCGTTCGGATGTGGCGCGATCCAGACGTCCTGCCAGGCGGGCGGGATGACCAGCTCCCGCAGGCGGGCCAGGACCTCCGGATCCCGCACCGGGGCCCCGGACGGGTCGACGAAAAGCCAACCCCGTCCGCGACGACGCCGTCCGTACCCCGGCCGACCCGGGTCACTACGCCGCAACCGCACCGGAGACCCGCACCACCCTCTCCACCTCGGCCACCGCGGCCAGCACCTCGTCGAGGCGCAGCGCCGCCATGGTCGGGTGGCTTCCTACCCCGTCCCACCTGGGCCAATCCTCCGCACCGGCCCACAGCACCCGGTGCCGTGGCCGGTCCGGTGGTGGCCCCCAGTGCGCCGGTGGCACCGGCCCGAAGAGGACGACCGACGCGGTGCCGTACCCGGTGGCCAGGTGGGCGACGCCGGTGTCCCCGCTGACCACCAGCCGGGCGTCGGCCACCAGCGCGGCGAGGCCGCCGAGGTCGGTCCGGCCGGCCAGAACGGCGTCCGAGGTCAGGCCCGCGGCGTCGGCCACCCGGGCCGCCAACGCCCGTTCGTCGGCCGAGCCGGTGAGCAGCACCCGGTGCCCCTGGTCGGTCAACGCCCGGGCCAGCGCGGCGAACCGCTCGGCGGGCCACCGCTTGGCCGGGATCTTGCTGCCCGGGTGCAGCACTGTGGCACCGCTGGGCAGCCCCGTTTGCCTGGGCCGACGCAGGCTCAGGTCGGCCCGGTCGGCCGGGATGTCGTACCAGGACAGCAGCCGGCACCATCGGTCCACCTCGTGCTCGTCGACGGCCCACCGCGGGCCGTCGGCACAGCCGGCGTCCGCGTTGGCGAAGGCGAGCAGCCGGCCGGGTCGGGTGGCCGCGAGCAGCCGGTGCGACTGCGGGCCGCGCCCGTGCAGGTTGACCGCGACCTGCGGGGCCGAACCCACCCGCAGGGGTCGGTCCAGCCCGGTGGTGTCCACCAACCGGTCGACGCCGCCGACCAGGTCGACCAGCGGGGCCAGCCAGGCGGGCGCGGCGAGCGCCAACTCCCGCCCGGGGTACGCGGCCCGCAGCGCCCGCAGCGCGGGCACCGCGGTCACCAGATCGCCGACGCCGAGGGCGCGCAGCACGAGGATCACGGGTACGACGTCTCCTGCTCGGCGCAGACCACCATCTCGCGCACCGCGCAACCGGACGGCTGGTTGAGCGCGAACATGATCGCGGCAGCGGTGTCGGTGGGTTCGTTCAGGATCGCGTCCGGCCCCGGCTTGTACTGCGGATCACGTTCGTCGAAGAACGCGGTGCGCATCCCACCCGGAATGAGCAGGGTGACGCCCACCTGACCGGCCAACTCGGCGGCGAGGGCCCGGGTGAAACCCACCACCCCGAACTTCGCCGCGCAGTACGCGGTGGCGTCGCTGACCGCCTTGACGCCCAGGGTGGAGGCGACAGTGACGATGCGGCCCCGAGAGGTCAGCAGGAACGGCAGCGCGGCCCGGATCACCGCCGCGGTGGCCAGCAGGTCGACGGCGACGATCCGGTCCCAGGTCTCCCCCGGCACGTCGGCGAGCCGGCCCGGCACGTCCATGCCGGCGGCGGTGACCACCGCGTCCAGGCCACCCGCCTGCTCGGCGAGATGCTGGGTGGCCACCTCGGCGGCCCGTGTGTCGGCCAGGTCGCATTCGGTCCAGGACACCCCGGCGACCGGCGGCTGCCGGTCCAGCACCAACGGTCGGCCACCGGACGCGGCCACCGCGGCGACCACCGCGGCGCCGAGCCCGCTGGCGCCGCCGGTGACCAGGACGGTGGGCCCGGCACCGGGCCGGGTGGCGGTCATCGGGTCCGCTCCGCGAGCGTGCGGACGATCAGATCGGTGGTGGAGCGACCGTCCAGGTAGGGCACCACCACGGTGTTCCCGCCCCACCGACGCACGACCTCCGCCTCCGGCAGGGCGGCGGTTTCGTCCCCACCACCGGTGGCGTAGTCGCCACCCTTGACCCAGACGTCGGGGCGTACCCAGGACAGCGCCGCGTCCGGGGTCGGCTCGTCGAAGATGAGGACCGCGTCGACGCAGCTCAGTGCGGCCAGCAACCGGCTGCGGTCGTTTTCGGACTGTACCGGCCGATCCGGCCCCTTCAACCCGGCCACGCTGGCGTCGGAGTTCAGGCAGACGATCAGGCAGTCGCCGAGCTGCCGGGCGGCCTCCAGGGTGGCCACGTGCCCGGCGTGCAGCAGGTCGAAGCAGCCGCCGGTCGCCACCACCGTGCCACCCGCGGCGCGTACCTCGTTGAGGAGCGTGGCGACGGCGGCGACCCCCACCCGGTCGGCCACCCCTGCGGTCACCGCGCCGCCTCGCGTTCCCGGCGGCGGGGTTCGCGACCCCGACGAGCGTCCGGTGAGGACCGCGGGCCCCGACGGAGGCAGCGCCGTCGCCACTCCCCCACCCGCCACGTACGCGGACGCCTCGGCGACCGCCACCTGCACCGCCTCGGAGACCAGCGCGCCCTGGGCCAACGCGAGGCTGGCGGCCGCCGCGAACCGGTCGCCGGCACCGCAGGTGTCCCCCTCGGCGCTACCCGGCGTCGGCACCACCAGCGGCGTCGACCCGGCGTGGCACAGCAACGCGCCGTCACCGCCCAACGTCACAGCGACCGCGCCGGCCCGCCAACGCCGCCGCAGCCCCTGCGCGCCGCGCGACGCGGTGGCCAGTCGGGAGGCGCCGGGCAGCGCGGGGACCAGCTCACGCACCTCGGACTCGTTCGGGGTGGCCAGGTGTACGCCGGGCACCGCCGCCGGGCCACGCGGATGCGGATCCCACACCACCGGTGCGCGGGTGGCGGCCAACGCGTCACGCAGCGCGGGCTGCCGGGCCACCCCCCGGCCGTAGTCGCTGACCAGCACCGCCGACGCCGCGGCGATCACCCGGAGCACCTCCTCGGAGGGCTGACCCGGCTCCCCGGACGCGCCACCACGGTCGTGACGCAGCAGCACCCGCCCCCGGGCCCGCAACCGGATCTTCTCCGGCGTCGCGCCGGCGAGGGCCAGGGGGTACACCTGCACGCCGGCGGCGGTGAGCAGAGCGCTCAGCCGGGCCCCGCCGGCGTCGTCGGCGAGCCCGGTCACCAGCACCACCTCGGCACCCTGCGCGGCGGCGAACACCGCCGCCAGGCCGGCGCCCCCCGGTCGGTCGGTGGCCGCGGTCTCGTCGAGCACCGGCACCGGTGAGTCCGGGCAGAGCCGGTTCACCACGCCTTCCACGTCCCGGTCGAGCAGGGTGTCCCCCAGCACCACCACCGGTCCCCTCACGCCTGCCTCCTCATCCTCACGCGTCGACCTGCTGTCCGGTCCCGCCGTCGAGCACCACCTCGACCCCGGTACGCACCGGCGCCGGGCCCCCGGGCACGGGGTGGACGGCCACCGGATCGGCGCCCGCCGCCAGCGCGGCGGGCAACTCCTGTTCGAGGTACTCGCAGAGCAGATGACTGGTCACCAGGTGCAGCTCCTGGACGACCTGGGTGTCCGGGGACGCGACGGCCAGCACGTCGTCACAGGCGTCGGCGAGCGGATTGGGGGCGGCGCCGGTGAGCGCCCAGGTGGTCACCCCGACGTCGTGGGCCGCCCGCGCGGCGGCGATCAGGTTCTGGCTGGTTCCGCTGGTGCTCAGCAGCAGCAGGATGTCGCCGGGGCGGCCGTGGGCGCGCACCTGGCGGGCGTACACGTCGGTGTAGCCGTAGTCGTTGGCGATGGCGGTGAGTGCGCTCGTCTCGGCGTGCAGCGCGATCGCGGACAACGGCTGACGATCGTCACGCAGCTTGCCGACCAGCTCCGCGGTGAGGTGCTGGGCTTCGGCGGCGCTGCCGCCGTTGCCGGCGACGAGCAGACGACCGCCGGCGGCCAGCCGGTGAGCCAGGTCCGCACCCCAGCGCGCCAACTGCCGCTCACACCGCCGGTACGGCACCAGCGCCGCCGCGAGATTCGTCAGGTGGGTGTCGAGCAGGCTGCCCGTCGGCATCAGGCCACCACCCGGGTCGGCCGGCGCACGGCGGCCACCTCGCTGTAGACCTCGACCAGCCGCTCGGCGGTGGCCGCCCACGAGTACCGCGCCCGGGCCCGCTCGCGCGCCGCCGTCGCGTACGCGAAGCGCCTGATCCGGTCGTCGAGCAGCCCTTGGATCGCGGTGGCCAGCGCCCGCGGATCCCGAGCCGGCACGAGGTCACCGGTCGTCCCGTCGACCACGGTGTCCCGGATGCCGCCCACTGCCGTGCCGACGACCGGCACCCCGCAGGCCATCGCCTCCAGTGGGGTCAACCCGAACGGCTCGTACCAGGGCGCCGCGACCAGCAGGTCCGCCGAGCGGTACCAGCGGCCCATCTCCTCCCGGGGCACCGCGCCGACCAGATGCACCCGGTCGGCCACCCCACACGACTCGGCGAGGGCCCGCAGCCGGCGGGCGTACGGGTCGGTCTCCAGCAGCCCTTCGGGTGGGCCGCCGACGACCACGCACTCGGCGTCCGGAACCAGCGCCATCGCCCGGATCACGGTCTGGAAGCCCTTGCGCTCGACCAGCCGACCCACGGTGAGGATCCGGGCCCGTCCCGGTTCCCGGTCGGCGGCCGGCCCGAGCGGGGCGAAGGTGGCGAGGTTGACCCCGGACGGCACCACTGTCATCCGGGACCGGGGCACACCCATCCGGACCAACTCGCCCACCTCGTCGCGGCACTGGGCGACGATCCGGTCCACCGAGCGGCCCAACTCCCGCTCGTAGGAGACCCGTCGGGCCGGGCTGGTGTCCTGCACCCCCTGGTAGCGGCGCTTCACAGTGCCCAACGCGTGGTACGTCTGCACCACCGGCACCCCGGTCTGCCGGCCGGCGGCCAGCCCGGCCAGACCACTCATCCAGAAGTGCGCGTGGATCACCTCAGGCACCCAGTCGCCGCCCCGCCAGCGCTCGATCAGCCAGCGGCCGAACTCCCGCATGTGCGGCAGCAGCGCGTCCTTGGCCACCGGTTCGGCCGGGCCGGCCGGCACGTGCACCACGTCGTACCCGTCCGGGCTGCGGACGGTCACCGGCAGGTCGGGCGCGTCGCGGCGGGTGTAGACCCGCACCTCGTGCCCGGCGGCGGCGAGCGCGGCGGACAGCTCCGCGACGTGCGTGTTCTGGCCGCCGGCATCCTCCCCTCCGAGGACGGCGAGCGGGCTGGCGTGCTCCGAGATCATCGCGATCCGCATACTTCCTCCTCCAGCAGCCGGTCCCAGTCAGCGAGGAAACGGTCGAGGCCGTACCTGTCGCGTGCGGCGGTTCGCGCCGCCGCTCCGGCCTGCCGCGCGGTGGCCGGTTCGGCGATGAACCGGCGGGCGGCGTCGAGCAGGGTGTCGGTCCGGGTGGCGAGCGCCCCCGCCTCCGGGGGCACCGCCATCACCGCCTCGGTGGTGGCGAGCGCGACGACCGGCATACCGATCGCCATCGCCTCGATGAGGCTGAGCCCGAGGGACGTCCACCGGCACAGGTGCAGGTACGCCCGCCGCCGGGCCAGTTCGGCGTGCATCCGGTCCTGGGGCACGTCGTCGTGGCTGGTGAGCCGGTCGGCGGGCAACCCCAGGTGGTCGGCGAGGCCGGCGACGCCCATGCCGAACACGTCCAGCGGTGCGATCTCGGCGAACTGGGGCAGCAGGTCGGTGCCGGTGACCCGACCTCGCCGTACCGGTTCGTTGATCACCACGGCGAGCCGGTCCAGCTCGCCGGTGTAGGACGCGGCGGGGGCGACGATGCCGTGGTCGACCACTGTGGTGCGGCTGGTCCCGGTGTCCCAGAAGATCTGGTTGAACCCGGTGACGTGGGCGATGAGCAGGTCGTCGCGGTCGGCCATCGGGTGACGCGTATTGGGTACGTCGCCCTTGGGGGTGTTGTGCTCGACGTAGATCGCGGGGAGGTCGCGGCCGGGGCGGCGACCAAGCCACTCCTCGGCCCGGTCGATCTCCTCGGGGCGTTGCAGGATGACCAGGTCGACGTCGGCGCGCGGCAGATCCTCCGGGCTGACCTCGACCGCGCTGTCCGGCCACAGGTAGGTGCGGGCCCGGCCGAGGCCGTACGGGCCGCGGTCGGGTGTGGTGGGAATCAGGTAGCGGTGGCTGCCGTGCACGAACGACGTGGTCCAGGAGCCGTGCACGTGCCAGAGCAGGATGTTCATCGGCCGCCACCACCGCTGACGGCGAGCAGCCTAAGCGCGTCGACCACCTGGTCCGGGTCGATGCCGGTGAGGCAGGGGTGCCCGGGGACCGGGCAGTTGGCCGCCCGGGTGTCCCGGCAGGGCCCGGCGGCGTCGCCGAGCCGGACGGCGGGCACCCGGTAGGGCCCCCACTGGCCGAACGGAACGGTCGGCGCGAAGAGACTCACGACGGGCACTCCGGCGGCGGCCGCCAGGTGCGCGGGCCCGGTGTTGCCGACCACGACCGCGCTGGCGTCCGCGACGATCGCGGCCAGCCCGGCCAGGTCGGTGCGACCGCCGAGGTCGGTTCCGCCGGCCGCGGCGACCCGGGCGGTGACCGCGCGCTCGTCCGGGCCCCCGGTGACCAGCACCCGGTGCCCGGCGTCGGTCAACGCCCCGACGATCCGGGTCGCCACCTCGGGCGGGCAGGCCCGGCTCGACGCGGCCGACCCGGGGTGCAGCACCACGTACCCCGGGTCGCCGAGGTCGGCCGGACGCGGCGGCACGGCGTCCCGGCGGAGCCGCAGGACGGGTTCGTCGCCGACGGGCAGCCGGTGACCGGCGGCGGCGGCCAGGGACAGGGCCCGTTCGGGTTCGGGGACGCCGACCGGCACCCGGTGCCGGAGGTCCAGCAGCGAGCCCGGGTAGTCGTCGCTGATCGCCGCGATCCGCTCGATTCCGGCCATCCGCAGCAGCAGCGCGAGCGGCAGGGCGGACTGGTGGAACGAGGTGAACACCACCGCCTGGTCCGCGCCGAGCGCGCCCAGCCGCGCGGTCAGGTCCCGGATGCCCTGCGGATCGACCGGCCCCGGCGCGGGGTCGATCCACGGCAGCGAATGCTCGATGATCTCGTCGACACCGGGCAGCAGGTTGGCGGCGGCCCGACCGCGCGGCCCGCACAACAGCACCACCCGCTCCGCCCCGGCCGCCACGGCGCGGATCGCCGGGCCGGTGACCAGCACGTCACCCGCCGAATCCGAGCGGACCACCAGCGCCGTCCGGACCGGCTCGGTGGGCGCGGTCGAGGGCTGCACGGCCTCTTGGCGGCGCAGGATCTCCGCCACCGCCGCCGGCAGATCGGTGGCCACCCACCCGGCGGCGGCGATCTCCTCCGGCCGGGTCACCGGGGTGGGCACCAGCACCCCCGCCGCCCCGGCGGCCAGCGCCGCGGCGACGTCCCGGCCGATGTCGCCCACCAGCACGCACCGGGACGCGGTCGTGCCCAGCTCACTGGCGGCGGCGTGCACCAGACCGGGCGCCGGCTTGCGGCAGGCACAGCCGTCGGCGTCGTCGTGCGGGCAGACCAGCCACGCGTCGAACCGGCCCAGCAACTCCTCGACGCGGGCGTGCACCGCCCGCATCTGCTCACCGGTGAAGTAACCCCGGGCCAGACCCGACTGGTTCGTGACGACCGCCAGCCGCAGCCCAGCCGCGCGCAGGCGGTCCAGCGCCGCCCGAGCGCCCGGCACCGGCCGCACCTTCTCCGGGTCGCCGTTGTACGGCACGTCCTCGATCAGAGTGCCGTCGCGGTCGAGCAGCACCGCGTCGTACAGGACGGGTCGAGGGCTCGCGACAGACCCGGAACCGGCGCGGTCAGCAGCGGCGTAAACCGGGGCTGACCTGCGCTGATACGGATCCTCCTGGCCCTGTCGCACAGCCGGCGGGTTCCCGGCGCCCCGAGGAGTAAACGTCGTCGTCGAGGCGGCGGGCCAACGCCGCCCCGGGTCGGCCTTACCCGCCGTGCCGGAGAAGCTAACCCCGCCGGCCGTTAGCCCGTGCCGTGCTCCGGGTATGGAATCCCGGTGGCGATTGTGGAGAAAGTGATCGACGCTTCCCCGCAGCAGGTGTTCGACGTGCTCGCGGACGGCTGGACGTACAGCGACTGGGTGGTGGGCACCGCGCACGTGCGGGACGTGGACGACGCCTGGCCCCGGGTGGGCAGCCAACTGCACCACCGTGCCGGGCCGTGGCCGCTCTCCGTGCAGGACGCCTCGACGGTGCTGGTCTGCGAACCGCCGCACCGGCTCGTGCTCAAGGCCGGGCTCTGGCCGGCGGGTGAGGCGATCGTGGCCTTCACCCTCCAACCGGTCGGCGAAGGCGCCACCCGGGTCCGCATCGGGGAGGACTTCGCCGCCGGCCCGCTGCGCTGGGTCCACAACAAGCTCAACGACCTGGTGCTGCACCGGCGTAACCGGGAGACGCTGGCCCGCCTCTCCGACATCGCCACCCGGCAGAAGGGCACGCCGTGACCCGGACCGTGGTGGTGACCGGCGCGAGCGCCGGCGTCGGCCGGGCCGTCGCCCACGCGTACGCGGCGCGCGGCGCCCGGCTGGCGCTGCTGGCTCGCGGCGAGGCGGGTCTGGTCGCCGCCGAACGGGAGTGCCGACTTCGCGGCGCGACCGATGTGCGCCGGTACCGGGTCGACGTGGCCGACGCGGGCGCGGTGCAGCACGCCGCCGACGACGTGGTGCACCGGTGGGGCGGCATTGACGTGTGGGTCAACAGCGCGATGGCCTCGGTGTTCGCGCCGGCCTGGGAGATTGCGGCGCGTGAGTTCCACCGGGTCACCGAGGTGACCTACCTGGGCACGGTGCACGGCACCCTCGCCGCGCTGCGGCACATGCGGGCGCACGGGCGGGGCACGATCGTGCAGGTGGGCTCGGCGTTGGCCTACCGGGGCATCCCGCTGCAGTCGGCGTACTGCGCGAGCAAGCACGCCGTCCAGGGGTTCAACGACTCGCTGCGCGCCGAGCTGCTGCATGACTGCCCGGGGGTGAAGTTGTCAATGGTGCAGCTGCCCGCCGTCAACACGCCGCAGTTCTCCTGGGTCCGTACCCGGCTGCCCCGGCATCCGCAGCCGGTGCCGCCGATCTTCACTCCGGAGTTGGCCGCCCGGGCCATCCTCTGGGCCGCCGACCGCGGCACCAGGGAACTGAACGTGGGTGGCCCGACGTGGCAGGCTCGGCTGGGCGACGTCCTCTTCCCCGGCCTGCTCGACCGGAAGTTGGCCCGCGACGGCTACAACAGTCAGCAGACCGGTGAGGAGATCGACCGGGCGACCTGGCGGGACAACCTGGATCACCCCGGCGATGCGGACACGGACCGGGGCGCGGCAGGTGTGTTCCGCCAACAGGCGCGTGACCGTTCCGCCGCACTCTGGGTCAGCACGCACAAGCCGGCGCTCTCCGGTGTCGCGCTCGCCGTTGCGACGCTCGCCCTCAGCGCGGTCGCTCGCCGTCGGCGCTGACCAGCGCAGGCCCCTGACCAGCGCGAACTCCTGATCAGCGAGCTCCTCAGCAGCGCGAGCTCCGGACCAGGGCGTCAACGCCGGCACACGGTCGGTGACGAGGGTCCGCAACGCCCGGGAGGGGTGCCCCCTCGGAGCGACTGCGGCAAGTGGATACGCTCTGCATGACCCTTGTCCGCAAACCGAGGATGACCGACATGATCAAGCCGGTGCAGTTGCCGTCACCGTGGCGGGACGCACGCCTGACCGTCGTCGTGCCCACGTACAACGAGGCGGGCAACCTGCCGGCGCTGGTCGAGCGGCTGCTCGCGCTGCCGCTGCCGGGGCTGCGCATCCTCGTCGCCGACGACAACTCCCCCGACGGCACCGGGGAGGTCGCGGACAAGCTGGCCATCGAGAACCCCGACCGGATCGAGGTCGTGCACCGCGCCGGTAAGGAAGGCCTCGGCCGGGCGTACGTGGACGGAATGAGCCGGGCGATCGAGGGCGGCGCCGAGTACGTGGCGCAAATGGACGCCGACCTCTCGCACCCGCCGGAGGCGCTGCCGGGGATGCTGGGAGCGCTGCTCTCCACCCAGGCCAGCGTGGTGATCGGTTCCCGGTACGTGCCTGGCGGCGAGCTGGACGAGAACTGGCCGCTCTACCGCCGGGCGCTCAGTGGCTGGGCCAATCTCTACGTGCACACGCTGCTGCGGGTCCGGATCCGGGACCTCACCGCCGGCTTCAAGATCTGGCGGGCCGACGCCCTGCGCGACATCGACCTGGAGCGGGTGCAGTCCAACGGCTACAGCTTCCAGGTGGAGATGCACTACCTCGCCACCAAGCTGGGGCACACCATCCTGGAGGTGCCGATCCGCTTCGAGGAGCGGCGCGACGGCGTTTCCAAGATGACCACCGCGACCAAGGTGGAGAGTGCCCTCATGCCCTTCCGCCTGCGCAGCAAACACCGCAACGTAACCCGCTAAACCCCACCCCACCCCACCCCACCTGGCCTGGCCTGGCCAGGCCAGGCCAGGCCAGGCCTGGGTGATCAAGAGGTTTGCGTCACCGACGGCGGCGAATCTGACGCAAACCTCTTGATCAGCGGGAGGCGGGGAATGGTGGCGGTCAGGAGGTGGTCGGGTAGATGGCGTTGTGGGCGGTGGCGATCGCCGCGGCGTAGGCGCGGCCGGTGAGCGCACGGTCGCGGGCCAGCGCCGCGCGGGCCGCGTTCGCGCCCGGTGCGCCGTGCACACCACCGCCGGGGTGCGCCGACGAGCTGGCCAGGAAGAGCCGGTCCACCGGGGTGTCCGCCCGGCCCAGGCCGGGGATCGGGCGCAGGAAGAGCTGCTGGTACGCGGCGGCGGTCCCGCCGCCGAGCGCGCCGCCGACCAGGCTCGGGTTGCCCGTCTCCAGGTCGGCCGGCCCGGCCACGTGTCGGCCGACGATCAGCTTCCGGAAACCCGGGGCCGCCGCCTCCAGCACGTCCTCCATCCGCTCCACGTGCCCGGCGACCTCGTCGGCCCGCCAGTTCCGCCGAAACGGCAGATGGGTGTACGACCAGAGCGACTCGGTGCCCGGCGGCGAGTGGCTCGGGTCCGCCACCGACATCTGCCCGACCAGCAGGAACGGGTCGCGGGGCAGCTCGCCACGGGCCAACTCGCTGGCGTAGTGGGTGAGCCCGTTCAGGTCCGCACCGAGGTGCACGGTGCCGGCGCCGGCCAGCTGCCGGTTCGTCCAGGGCACCGGCGCGGAGAGCGCCCAGTCCACCTTCAGCGTGGAGCCGTCCCACCGGAAGTGCGCCAGATCCTCCACCAGCCGCGACGGCAGCGCCGCCGGGCCGACCAGGTCGAGGTAGAGCGCCGGCGCCGGAACGTCGGCGAGCACCGCCCGCCGGGCCCGCCACAGCGCGCCGCCGACGGTCCGGACCCCCATCGCCCGGCCCCGCGCGGTGAGCACCCGGTCGGCCCGGGCACCGTAGATGATCACCCCGCCGCGTGCCTGTAGGCGATCCACCAGCGCGTTGGTGATCCGCTGCGCGCCGCCCTCGGGCACCGGCCAGCCGACCTGCTGGCCGAGCATGGCCAGCAGCCAGCCGTACACCCCGGAGCCGGCCTCCTCCGGGGAAAGGTCGGTGTGCAGCGCGCAGCCGGCCAGCAGGGCCGGCCCGCCGGGACCGTCGAAGAGTTCGTCGCCCAGTTTGCGGACCGGCACGACGAGCCGGCGGGCGAGTCGCAGCGCGCCCGCGACACGCAACCGACGCAGCAGACCCACCCCGCCGCGTACCGGCGGGAACGGTGAGGTGATCGCCGTCAGCATCGGCTCGGCCACGTCGAGCCAGTCGGTGTACGCGTTGAGCCAGCGCTTGCCGTCCCCGGGCGCGAACTGCTCCAGCGACGCGGCTGTGACCTCCGGGTCCCGATTGATCACCGCGGCCCGACCGTCCGGGAGCAGGTGCGCCAACACCTCCGGGGCGTGCCGCCACGACAACCCGTGCCGGTCCAGGTCGAGGCCGCCCAGCACCGGTGAGGCGTACCCGAGGGGGTAGAACGAGCTGTAGAGGTCGCTCAGGTAGCCGGGCGCGGTGACCTCGGCGGAGCGGACCGCGCCGCCGGGTGTCGCCGTCGCCTCCAACACCACCACGTCCCAGCCGGCGTCCGCCAGCAGGTTGGCCGCCACCAGGCCGTTGTGACCGGCTCCGACGACGACGGCGTCCGCGCTCTGCGCGGCGGTGGTTGTCATCGGATCCGCCTACCCGGCGCGCAACCGGGCGAAACGCGTTTGCCTCGCCGGGGCCGGGGCATCCAGCGCCGCATGTACACGGTTGCGCAGCTGGTGGGCGGAGTGTGGGGTGCGGGCGGCGACGGCGGCGAACTGGTCGTACGTGATCCGGCGGACGACACGCCGGTGAGCACGGTGCCGGTGGCCACCGCCGACGAGGTGGGCAAGGCGACCCAGGCGGCCCGCAACGCGGCGGCCCATTGGGCGGCGACGGCGCCGGCCGAACGGGCGGCGGCGCTGCACCGGGCCGCGGACGCGGTGGCGGCGGTCATCGACGAGTTGGCCGCGGCGGTCACCGCGGAAATGGGCAAGCCGTTGGCTGACGCTCGCGGCGGCGTCGAGGCGGGGATCGGCACCCTGCGACAGTATGCGGAGTTGGCGCCGCTGCGCGGTGGGCGCACGCTCAACGGCGAAGCCGACGCGCTGGACTTCCTGACCCCGCAGCCGCGCGGGGTGGTAGCGGCGATCACCCCCTGGAACGACCCGGTGGCGGTCTCCTGCGGGCTGCTGGGAGCGGCACTGGTGACCGGGAACGTGGTGCTCTACAAGCCGAGCGAACGCACACCGGCGACGGGTTGGCTGCTGGCCCGAGCCCTGGATCAGGCGTTGCCGGCCGGTGTGTTGTCGCTGCTCACCGGCGGCCCTGAGGTGGGGGCGGCGCTGGCGGCGCAGGAGGTCGACGTGGTGGCGCACGTGGGTTCCACAGCGACCGGTCGGGCGATCGCCGCCGCCGCGGCCCGTACCGGCGCGAAGGTGCTCCTGGAGAACGGGGGCAGTGACCCGTTGATCGTGGACGCGGGCGTCGACCCGGAGTGGGCGGCGGAGCAGGCCGCGCTCGGCGCGTTCGCCAACGCCGGGCAGATCTGCGTGGCGGTGGAGCGGCTCTACGTGCACCGGGAGGTGGTCGACGACTTCGTGGCCGCGTTGGCCCGACGCGCCGAAGCGCTGCGGGTCGGGCCGGGCCGGGACCCGGGCACCGAGCTGGGCCCGCTGGTCGACCGGCGGCATCGGGACCACGTGCACGGACAGGTGGCGGCCGCGGTGGCGGACGGCGCGCGGGTGCGGGTGGGCGGTGAGACGCCGGACGGGCCGGGGGCGTTCTACCCGGCCACCGTCGTCACGGACTGCCGCCACGACATGGCGCTGGTCCGGGAGGAGACCTTCGGGCCGGTCGCGCCGGTGGTGGTCGTCGACTCGTTCGACGAGGCGCTGCGTTGCGCGGCGGACTCCCCGTACGGGCTGGCCGCGACCGTGTTGACCCGGTCGATGAGTCACGCGCAACGGGCCTGGCGGGAGCTGCCGGTGGGCACCGTGAAGATCAACGCGGTGTTCGGGGGTGCGCCGGGGGGTGCCGCGCATCCGCGCCGCGCCAGCGGCCAGGGCTTCGGGTACGGCCCGGAACTGCTGGACGAGTTCACCGCCACGAAGGCGGTGCACATCGAGGCGCCGGGCGGCGGGCACTGGTGAAGCGGTACGGGCGGACGAAGGGGTGGCGCGTCCGCCCGTACCGCATCGGTCGGGTCTGCGGCTCGGCGGCGGTCAGTCGCCGCGGGCCTTGCGGGTGGCCCGGTCGTTGGCCTTCTCGATGGCCGTGACCAACTCCGGTTTGGTCATGCCGGACCGGCCGGGTACGTCGAGTTTGCGGGCCACCGACATCAGGTGGT
This sequence comes from Micromonospora inaquosa, assembly GCF_003857055.1. GTDB lineage: Bacteria > Actinomycetota > Actinomycetes > Mycobacteriales > Micromonosporaceae > Micromonospora > Micromonospora inaquosa. The sequence continues at coordinate 27,362 of NZ_QGSZ01000134.1, forward strand.
CCTTTGTGGCGTTGGCGTCCACCCCACCCGCGGTGGGGGCCCGTCGTTCCGGCCCGCCACCGGCGGCCTGCTGGTCGCTGGGGCCCTTGCGGCCCTTCGGCTCCCAGTGGTCGCCCACCTTCTCGAACTGGTGCTTCACCGCGGCGAAGGCGGTACGGTGCGACCGCTCCCCCTCGCCGTAGGTCTCGACCGCCGAGTCGTGCGTCTTCTCCCAGGTGCGCTGCGCCTTCTCCGGGGAGCGTCGCAGCGTGCTGGGCAGGTCTTCGCGCCCGGGCATCTCGTCCTCCTCCGTGTCGACAGGGTCACCGTGACCGTTCCCCGGTGACGCGGCGGCAAACCATAGCGGCGCCGGGCGAGGACTGGGTGGGTTTGTCGATTTCCCCATCCGGGTACCGCCGGGCCAGGCCAGACCGGACGACCGGTCATCCGGCGGCCGGGGCGCAGGGAGCGGGCATGACGACCACGGAGCCCGGTACGACCCTCGACGGCACGGCGGGTGCCCGGGTGCCCCGACGGATACGACAGCTGAGCTGGCGAACCTGGCGCGGGGTGCTGGTCCGCAGCGTGCGGAACTTCGTCACCGACAACTGCTCCGACTGGGCCGCCGCGCTGACCTACTACGGCGTCCTGGCGCTCTTTCCGTCCGCCATCGTGGTGGTGGCGCTGGTCGGCCTGGTCTCCAGGGGCGAGCAGACCGTCGACACGGTGGTGGACCTGGCCAACCAGGTGGGCGCCGGGTCGGTGTTGACCGACGACGAGGACGGCGTGGTCGGGGTGATCCGGTCCGTGGTGCTCGACCAGAGCAACCCCAAGCTGCTGTTGAGCTTCGGCCTGCTCGGCGCGCTCTGGTCGGCGTCGGGCTTCATCGGGGCGTTCACCCGGGCCTCGAACGCGGTGTACGGGGTGACCGAGGGTCGCCCGGTCTGGAAGCTTCGGCCGTTGCAGATCGGCCTGGCGGCGATCACGCTGGTGCTGCTGGCGGTGGTCGCCCTCGGCCTGATCGTCAGTGGGCCGGTCACCGATGCGATCGGCGACCTGATCAACGCCGGTGGTCTGGCTCGCACCACGTGGAGCGTGGCGAAGTGGCCGGTCCTCGCAATGATCGTGATGGTGTTGCTGTCCCTGCTGTTCTGGATCGCGCCGAACGTGCGCCAGCCCCGGTTCCGCTGGCTCACCCCGGGCGGCGCGGTGGCCCTGGTCTCCTGGGCTGCGGCCTCCTTCGGCTTCGGCCTCTACGTGGCCAACTTCGGTTCGTACGACACCACCTACGGCAGCCTCGGGGCGGCCATCGCGTTCCTGGTCTGGCTCTACCTGTCCAACTCGGCGCTGATGCTGGGCGTGCAGATCAACGCCGAGGTGCAGCGCGGGCGACAGTTGCAGGCCGGCGACCCGGACCCGGAGGAACCGGTGCTGCCGCCGCGCCGACCCGCCGACGAGTGAGCCCCCGTTCGACCGCGATGTCCGGTTCGCTGCCGGGCCGAGGGCCGGTTCGTGGCCGGGTGCCGGTTTATCGGGTGGGGTGCCGGGTAGCGCAGAAGGCATGGAGCGTGGCAACAGCAAGCACGGACCGAGGATCGACGAGCAGATGAGTCAGGAGGTCAGCGGCCTGGTACAGGGGCCGGGGACCGGTGGCTCTCGGGTCGATGAGTCGCGGGTGCCGGAGCCGGCCGGTGAGGACCAGCCGGAGACGACCACCGCCCCCGCCGGCGACCTGCGCACCGGCACCCCGCAGGGCATGAGCTCCACGGACGTCGAGCAGCGCAGCCGGCTCGGTCGGTTCATCTCGATGAGCGCGCTGCCGGGCGACCGCCTGGTGCTCATCGCCAGCGCCCGCGAGAACGAGGCGCCGGACGACATCGTGGCGGCGCTGGAACGGCTGCCCGAGGGCACCGTCTACCAGACGGTCTCCGAGGTGTGGGCCGCCCTCGGCAACAAGAACGAAACGACTCGCTGGTGAGTCGGATCGCCCCCGATCCACCAACCCACCAGCGGCTGAAGGAGGTTCCCCGATGAGTGGCGTTACCGAACATGTTGATGTTTCCGTCCCCGTACGCACCGCGTACGACCAGTGGACGCAGTTCGAGGAGTTCCCCGAGTTCATGGAGGGTGTGCGGGAGGTCCGTCAGCTCTCCGACACGATGACCCACTGGACGGTGGACATCGCCGGCGTGAAGCGCGAGTTCGACGCTGAGATCACCGAACAGCTCCCCGACGAGCGGGTCGCCTGGCGTTCCACCGGCGGCACCCAGCAGGCCGGCGTGGTGACCTTCCACCGACTGGACCAGGACAAGACCCGGGTCACCCTGCAACTCGAGTTCGAGCCGCACGGTGTCGTCGAGCAGGCCGGCGACAAGCTCGGCATCGTCGACCGGCGGGCCAAGGGCGACCTGGAACGGTTCAAGACCTACATCGAGCGGCGTGGTCAGGAGACCGGCGCCTGGCGCGGGCAGGTGGACCGCGCGCAGCCGTGACCGTGAACTGTGACCTGCGATGGCCGCCGGGATTCCCGGCGGCCATCGCCGTACCCGAGTCCGTTTGCGATCATCGGGCCCGGGTACGGCTGTAGGTATGACCGACGACAAGATCAGGGTGTGGCGGGACGAGGAGCGGCTTCCGCTGGAGGAGTTGGAGCGGGCCGTGTCGGGCTCCAGCCTCGACGGGCAGGCCGACGACGTGACGGGCAGCGACGCTGGCGAGGAGGCCACCTTCGGGCACGGGCCGGCCGCTTCGGACCGGGACGGGCAGGCCCGGGGCAACACCCGGGAGGCCACCGACCCGCAGCGCGCCTACCGCCCGTCCACCACCGGCCGCACCGGACCGGACGTCTGACCCTCGCTCTTGGGTCGGGCCGGCACAGCCGGTACAGCCGGCACAACCGGTACGGGCGGCACAGCCGGCACAGCCGGTATGGGCGGCTCGGCGGTGGGTCGGCGCGCACCCCACTCGTAGAGCGCGATCAGCGCCAGCGCGAGCGCCAGCAGGGCCGAGCCGAGCACCTGCACCGACGTGTTGCCGATCAGCACGCCCAGCCCGGCCGGGACGAGCGCCGCGCCAATGCCCGCGGCACCGATCTGCAGCCCGATGGCCCGATCCGCGTGCGCCACGCCGACCCGTTCGGCGGTGGTGAGGGTGAGTAGCGGAAACACCGGCGCGGCGGCGAAACCGACAACGACCAGGCCGAGCACCGCCAGGGCGGCCGGCCCGGGAACGGCGATCAGCGCCGCACCAACGGCCATTCCGGCCAGGCTGACGCGCAGCACCAGCCCCGCCCCCAGGCGCTCGGCCACCAGACCCTGCACGACCCGGCCGACGAAGAGGCTGCCCCAGTACGCGGAGACGCAGCCGCCGGCCACCGCCGCGCTGAGCCCGCGCCCCTCGGTCAGCAGCAGGAACGCCCACAGCCCTGCGGACACCTCGATCGCCACGTACAGCACGAAGGCGAGCGTCCCCGACCAGACCGCCGGCAGCCGCAGCGTGTCCCGAATCGCCACCCGGACGATCGGTGTCGGCCCGGCCTCCCCGGCGGCGAGCCCGGTCTGGCCCGCGGCGCCCGCGTCGGCGCTGGCCGGAACGCCGCGGTGCCAGGCCCGCACGGTGAGCGCGAACGCGGTGGCGAGGAGGAGTTGGGCGGCGGCCACGATGCCGTACCCCCAGCGCCAGGTGAGCCCGGTGCTCAACACCCCCGTCATGATCAGTGGGCCGATGGCCACGCCGAGACCGAAGAAGGCGTGCAACCAGTTCATGTGGCGGGGCCCGAAGGCCCCGGCGGCGTACGCGTTGAGCCCGGAGTCGACGGCGCCGGAGCCGAGCCCGAGCACCAGGGCACAGCCCACCAACACCGCCAGCACCGGGCTCATCGAGTAGCCGGTCAGCGCCAGGCTGGCCAGCAGGGTGCTGCCGGCGAGCAGGGCGCCCACGCCGACCCGGGCCAGCGTGAAGCCGGCCAGCACGCTGGAGGTGAGGTAGCCGACGGTGCCGGCGGTGAGCACCCACCCGACCGCCTCGGTCGGCACGTCGAAGTCGGCCCGGATCGAGGGCCAGCCGACGCCGAGCAGGCCGTCGGGCAGGCCGAGACTGACGAACGCGAGGTAGGCCAGCAGGAGCAGTGAGGCGCGGGGGCGCGCGGGCGGGGTGGACACGAGGCACCATCCTGCCGCAGGGGCACCCTAACGCCGTCGGCACCCGATCGCCCACCGCGCGAAGAAGTCGTGTCCGTACGGTCGGGAAAACGGGCAGCTCATCCAGAATCGGCCGATCGGAGGACGGCAAGCCGGCAGGTTCGCGTAAGAATTTCGGGATGCATCAAGGCTCCGGAATCCTCTCCACGCGTCAGCGACGGCTCGCCTGGCTCGGCTTTCTGCTCGCCGCGCTCCAGGCGCCCGTGTCCGCTTGGCTCGTCACCGACGAGTCGTGGCTGTTCAGCCTCTGCGTCGCGCTGATGGTGGCCACGGTGATCATCGCTGATGACGCGGCACGGCGACGCCCGGCCGACGCGACCAGCGACTAGCCTCCGCCGCCCGGCCGGGCCTCGTGACCCGGCCGGCCCCGGCTCCGGCGGTGTTCCTTCATCTCCGCCTCGTAGAGGTGGCGCCGCCCGCCCACCAACTCGTCGCGGGCCTGTTGGTCCAGCTCCCGGAACAGCGCGTGGTAGCCGTCGTCGAAGTCCTCGACGATCTGGAACGTCCACCGCCCGGCGATGACGTTACGGCCGCGCAGCTCCGTGGCGATCCGGTCGGCGAGGTGCGGATGCCCGGCCGAGCGAAACTGCTCCACCGCGTCGTCCAGCATCAGGTCGGCATGGCCGATCAACTGGTGCATCGAGTAGAGGTGCCCCCGGGCCCGCTCCACACACTCCAGCGCCTCGCTGAGCTTGCCGAGCGCGGCGACCGTCGCGTCGCTGACCCCGTCCGGCCGCCGGTGCCGCTCGTCGGGTCCATCCGTCTGCTGTCCCATCCGCGCCTCCGTGCCGGGTGCCGCCGTCCGTGGGTGGTTCTCCTGGTGCCCCGTCTGTGCCGGATCAACCCCCCAGGTCAGCGGCGATCGCCCAGTGGCGCAGCCGACATCCACCGAGTGGACGAGGTCGACGAGGTCACCGGTCGGTTAGCCTCGGTCACCATGCGTGTGCCGTTCAACCGGGTCGCCTCCCGTACCGTCGTCGACTCGGCGCGGTCCACCCTGGCCGCCCTCACCGTCTCCGTGGGCACTGTCGGGCTCGCCGCCGCCGCCGCGCGACCGGGGCTGCTGGCCCTGGTCGACCAGCACGCCGCGGCCATCCGGGACAGCCTCGATGGTGACCGCACGCCGCTGACCTCCGCGGCGCTCGCCGGCTACGCCGAGGGGGTGCGCGCCGCCGCACTGGAGCACGGGTGGACACCGCCCAGCGGGCCGGTCGACTGGAGCAGCCCGGAGTGGCTGCTCACCCGGCTGCTCGCGGTCTGCGCGCTGGCCCGCGCACTCGACCGGGACTGACCAACGAAGGGAGGGCACCCCGCGTCGTACGCGGAACACCCTCCCCAATCGTCGTGCCGTTACTCCCGCTACGAGCGGTACTGCTGGGCTTCGTCCACCTGGGGCATGGCCTGGGTGCGGTCACCCCCGCGGTCGGCCATCTGCCGCTCCACGTCGCTACGCCCGGCCGACGCGGCCTGACGCTGCTGCTGCACCGCGCGCGCCTCCTGGGCCGCCCGCTGCAACCAGCCGTCCCAGCGGTTCTGCATCGGCTTCACGAGACCACCGCCGACACCGACGATCAGGATGCCGGCCACCGTGGCGAGCACCGCGATCAGCACCGGAGTGGTCACCGTGGTGGCGATACCCACCTGGTTCAGGGCGGCGATCACGCCGAGCGCGATGATGAAGATCGCCGTCAGGTCGGCCAGGACCTTGCCGTACGAGAGCCCGCCCAGCGCCCCGGTGACCAGATCCCGCACCGCGTTGGCGATCGCGGCCGCCACCACCACGATGACGATCGCGATGAACGCGCGCGGCAGCCAGGCCACCACGCCGCTGATCAGGTCACTGATCGCGTTGGGCCCCCAGACTCCGAAGGCGAACTGCAGCGTGAACAGCAGTACGGCGTAGTACGCCAGTCTGGCCAGAATGTCGCTGGCGTCGTACTTCGTTCTCTCCAGGGCCCGTTTGATGCCACCGCGTTCGACCGCCTGGTCGAAGCGCACCCGTTCCAGCACCGTATCCACGATCTTGAGGACGGCTCTGGCGATGAGCCAGCCGACCACGAGGATGACGATGAAGGCCACTGCCTTCGGGATGAAGAGCAGCACCGACCTCCAGGTGTCGGCGATGGCATCGCCGATGTCGGCCTGCCGGACCGCGAGGGTTTTCAGCATGATGTCCCTCCTGTCGCATGGACTGCGCCGGGCGCTTACCCGGCAACCGGTCCGGCAGTCCGCGCGACGCGCGGCGTTTTTCGCGACAGACCTCCGGACGAGGGCCCTGAACTGCCCGAACGACCACCGCGAGGGACGCGGCGACGGCCCGCCGCCGCGCTCGGATGCCTTTTCCGTTCGGCCGACTAGGCTGCGAACATGCCAGGAACGGTCGGGCGGGTCCCCACGCCAGCAACTCCGGGCCCGAGCGCACCCACCGGGTCCGGCCCGACTGTCGGCCTGCTCGCCCACGACTGGGCCAACACCCCGCTGGGCCCGGTCGACGGATGGGACGCCGCCCTCCGGGCCGTGGTGGAGCTGATCCTCGCCTCACCGATGCCGATGGCCCTGGCGTACGGCGACGACCTCGTCCTGCTCTACAACGCCGGCTACGCCGAATTGTTGGGCACCAAACACCCGAGCGCCTTCGGCCGCCCGGCCGCCGAGGTGTTCGCGGAGATCTGGGCGCTGCCCGGCGTCGGCGCGGTGATCGAGCGCAGCTACCGGCAGGGCGTGCCCTACCTGGAGAAGGAGTCCACCCTGCCACTGGTCCGCGGGAACTCCGCGACGGTGGAGCAGGCCGTCTTCACCCGGGGCTACTCGCCGGTGCGCGACAGCGACGGGCAGATCGTCGGCGTCTTGACGGTGGCGGCCGAGACCACCCACGTCACCGGGCAGTTGCAGAGCCTCAGCGAGGTGGCCGCGGCGCTCGCCGGCACCCTCACCCTCGACGACGTGGCCCGGGTGGCGTTGCGGTACGCGATCACCACCTTCGACCCCGACCAGGCCGCGTTCGCGGTCGACGAGGGCGGCGGTGGCTGGCGCATGGTGCGTCGGGTCCGTGGCGAGTTGCTGGACGAGGCCGACGAGCGGCTTCCCCCGCTCTGGCGGCGCGCACCGACGGACTGGCCGGCCCCGGTGGTGCAGGCGGCCCGCTCCGGCGGCCCTTCGTTCACCCGTGACGGGCAACCACTGCGCGACACCGCTGTGGACCGCCACGACCAGAAGATCCGCGCGATGGCGGCCCTGCCCCTGGGCACCTCGGTGGTCCGCGGCGGGCTGGCGGTCGGCTACCAGATGCCGCACACCTGGGGACCCGCCGAGCGGGCGCTGTTGGCCGCCTCGGCAGAGCTGATCGGCCAGGCCGCGGAGCGGGCCCGCCGGTTCGAGACCCAGCACGGCACTGCCCAACTGTTGCAACGCAGCATGTTGCCGGAGCACCTGCCGGATCTGCCCCGGCTGCGGATCGCGGCCCGCTACGACCCGGGTGTGGACGGCAACGCGGCCGGCGGCGACTTCTACGACGCGTTCCTGCTGCCCAACGGCTCGCTCGGCGTGGTGCTGGGCGACGTCGCCGGGCACGACGTGCAGGCCGCCGCGCGGATGGGGCAGGTCCGGGCCGCGCTGCGCGCCCTAGCCCTGGCCGACTCGGCGCCCGACGCGGTCCTGGCCGGCCTGGACCGGCTGGTGACCAGCCTCGGCGCGGAGGCCGGCACCCACGAACTGTTCGTCACCGTGGCGTTCGGGGTGATCGACGCGGAGCGGCGGGAGCTGACTCTGTCCAGCGCCGGTCATCCCGCGCCGCTGATCCGCCGCGGCGACCCGGATGGCCGGTTTCACGCCGAGTACGTCGACGTTCCGCCCGGGCCGCCGCTGGGGCTGGGCGGCCGGGCGGGCATCACGACTGTCGCGTTCCGTCCCGGTGACACCCTGTTGCTGTTCAGCGACGGGGTGGTGGAGCGTCGCCGGCAGAGCCTGAGCGCCGGGCTGACCACCCTGAGCGACGCCATCGCCAAGGCCGGCAGTGGCGACCCGCGCGCGCTCTGCGCGGTGGCCACTGCGGCGGTCCCGGGCGGCACCGAGGACGACGTGGCCGTGCTGGCCGTCGAGCACGCGCTCAAACCGAGTCGTTCGGCGAGCATGGAGGTACCCGCCGAACCGACCGCGCCCAGCCGGGTCCGGCACTGGCTGACCGGCCAGCTCACCGAGTGGCAGGTGCCCGAGTCGATAATCGGGGCGGCGGTGCTCTGCACCAGCGAGCTGACCACCAACGCGTTGCTGCACGCCGGCACGGCCGCCCGGGTGGAGATCGATCTCAGCGCCGAGCGGTTGCTCGTCTCGGTCGCGGATTCCGGCACCCGGGGCACCGTGACCCGGGCCCGTACCGACACGTTGAGCAGTCGTGGGCGCGGCCTCGGCCTGATCGAGGAGCTCAGCGACGCCTGGGGCACCGACCCGTCGGTGCGCGGTTCCACGGTCTGGTTCGAAATCCTCACGCCGCCGCACCCGTGAGACCACCCCCGGGACGGGGTAGGAGGACGCCCATGGCTACCGACCGGCTCGCCGGAGTCCTCTTCGACGTCGACGGAACCCTGGTCGACACGACCTACCTGCACACCGTGAGCTGGTGGGAGGCGCTACGGCAGTCCGACCAGCCGGTGCCGATGGCGATGGTGCACCGCTCGATCGGGATGGGGTCGGACAAACTCCTCGACCACCTTCTCGGCCCAGAGCGGGACCGCGACGCCGACTCGAAGCTGCGCGACGCGCACGACACCCTTTACGCCGAGTACTGGGAACGACTCACGCCGCTCCCCCGGGCGGCGGACCTGTTGCGCGCCTGCGCCGAGCGGGGGTTGCGGGTGGTGCTCGCCACCTCCGCCTCCGGGCCTGAGGTGGCCGCGCTGCGTCGGGCGTTGGCCGCCGATGACGTGATCGACACGATCACCTCCGCCGAGGACGCCCAGCAGAGCAAGCCGGCACCGGACATCCTGGTCGCCGCGCTGGAGCAGTCCGGGTTGGCCGCCGAGCGGGTGGTCTTCGTCGGTGACTCGGTGTGGGACGTCGTCGCGGCCGGGGCGTTGAACATTCCGTGTGTGGGCCTGACCTGCGGTGGGACCAGCCGCGGCGAGCTCGCCGGCGCGGGTGCCGTGGCGGTGTACGACGACCCCGCCGCGCTGTTGATCGAACTGGCGGACTCGCCGCTCACCCGACCCCGGTAAGGAACACCGCGGTTCACCGCCACGTACACGCTTAGCCGGAGCCCTTGCGGGGCAAGGTCTGTCACCACCTGCCCGCGCGTCGCGGGTGCGGCGGAAGGGTGGTGTCGTGGAGCCGGTAGATGTGGCGTTCGCGCTGGTGGGCCTGGGCGCTCTGCTTGCAGGCATCCTGCCGCGGGTGTTGGAGCGGCGACCGCTGTCCATGCCGATCGCCTTTCTCGCCCTCGGCATGCTGGTGTTTCTCCTGCCGGTCGGGCTGCCGTCACCGGACCCCCTGGCCCACCCGGAGCTGACCACCCACCTCACCGAGATCGGGGTGATCGTCGCGCTGATGGGCGCGGGGCTGAAGATCGACCGGCCGTTGAGTTGGCGGCGGTGGTCGTCCACCTGGCGGCTGCTGGCGATCGCGATGCCGTTGTCCATCGCGGCGGTGGCCCTGCTCGGCTGGTGGTGGGCGGGGCTGGTGCCGGCCGCCGCGCTGTTGTTGGGTGCCGCGCTGGCCCCCACCGATCCGGTGCTCGCCGCCGACGTGCAGGTCGGCGAGCCGACCGACGTGGAGGATTCCGAGGACGAGGTCCGGTTCGCGCTGACCTCCGAGGCCGGCCTCAACGACGGGCTGGCGTTCCCGTTCGTCTACGCCGCCATCGCGATCGCCTCGACCAGCCTCGCTCCGCGTGACTGGTTCGCCGAGTGGTTCACCGTGGACGTGCTCTGGAAGATCAGCATCGGCGTCGGCGGTGGGCTGCTCATCGGCTGGTTGCTCGGCAAGCTGTTCTTCCGCGCCCCCAGTGAGCTGCGACTGGCCCGGCACGCCGAGGGGTTCCTGGCGCTGGCTGCCACGTTTCTGGCGTACGGGCTGGTGGAGGTCGTCGGTGGGTACGGCTTCCTGGCGGTGTTCGTGGCCGCGCGGGCCATCCGGGCCGCCGAGCGAACCCACGAGTTCCACTCGGTGCTGCACGACTTCGCCGAGCAGGTCGAACGGTTGCTCACCCTGGTGCTGTTGCTGCTGCTCGGCGGCGCGATCGTGGGTGGCCTGCTGGGGCCGCTGACCTGGCCGGCGGCTGCCGTCGGGTTGGCCCTGGTGTTCCTGGTCCGGCCGCTGATCGGCTGGTTGTCGCTGCGCGGCGCGCCGGGACGCCCGGCCGAGCACTGGGTCATCTCGTTGTTCGGCATTCGCGGCGTCGGCTCGTTCTACTACCTCGCGTACGCCACCACCAAGGCCGACTTCCCGCAGGCCGAGCTGCTCTGGTCGACCGTCGGGCTGGTGGTGCTCGTCTCCGTCGTGGTGCACGGCATCACGGCGACCCCGGTCATGCAGCTGCTCGACCGGGAGGGAGAGCGGACCTCCGACCCGACCGAGCGGGACGCCGAGGCGCGACCGGTCGCGGCGGCCGGGCACGCCTGAGCACCTGCGCCTCAGGCCAGCCGGGCGGCCAGCGCACGGCCCAGGTCCCGGCCGGAGCGCCAGGCGCTCTGCACCCGGGGCTTGCCGAACGCGTCGCCGGCCAGACCGATCCCGTCGGCGTCGAGGTGGTGGGTGGCGGCGCCGGCGGCGCTGGTCGGCTTCGCGTACGTCCAGCGGTGCACGTGCACGTCGACGGCCTGCTCGGGCAGACCGAGCAGATCCCGGACGGCCTGCTCGATCGCCGGGCCGGCCCCGGTGGGTTGGGCCAGGTGCCCGGCCGCGAACTCCGGCACGGTGTGCGCGACCAGCACCGGGGCGGCGTCACCGCGTCGATCGCCGTCGTCGCAGACGAGGTTGAGGACCGGGTGTTCGTTGACGAACGCACCCCGGAAGCCCGACCAGCGCCGGTGCGGGAAGCGCAGCACCGCGGCCAGCGACGGCGACCAGCGCTGCGCCTGCACGACCCGGGTGGCGTCGGTCAGGGCCGGGTCGAGCAGCAGTGCGGCCTGCGGGCCCGGCATGGCCAGGGCGACCGCCGCGCACGGCTCCCCGTCCACGATCGGGCCGGGCTCCACGCTGAGCACCAACCGGTCGACGGTCACCGGCACCGTGCCGGCCAGGTGCTCGACCAGCGACCGCAGCCCACCGGGGGCGGCGAAGCGCATCGGTCCGGCCACCTCGCGGTTCCCGCTCCGGTCGTACGCCCGGAAGGTGTCGGTCCACTCGCGGACCAGCCCGGCGGCGCGCCACTGCTCGACGAGTGCGGCGAAGTCCGGGTCGGTGGCGGTGAAGTAGGCGGCGCCGATGTCCGCGGGCCGCCCCTGGAAGCGTTTGCTGGCCATCCGGCCACCGCGGACGTGCCCCCGCTCGCGGACCTGCACCGGCACCCCGGCCCGGGTCAGCTCGACCGCGCAGGCCACCCCGGCGATGCCCGCCCCGACCACCACGACGCTCGACCGGTCCATCCGATGATCGTAGGCGGCGGTCGGCGGGCATGAACCACCGATGATCGGGGTACTGGCACACCTGTTCGAAGAGAGGGTGATGACGATGACGGACCGCAGCAACGAGCACGCCGACCCGCGCGGCGCGATCAAGGACCCCGACGAGTGGGTCACCGGCGACGAGCCGCCGACCGCGGCGCAGGAGTCCTACCTGAACACGCTGGCCCGGGAGGCCGACGCGGACGTCCCGGACGACCTGACCAAGGCCGAGGCGTCCAAGCAGATCGACGAACTGCAAGCCAAAACCGACCGAGGCCAGTGATCCCACCGCGATCTTGCACTTTCTGTCGCGACAAAAGTGCGCACAAGGCACAAACCATCGACAGCAAGTGCAAGATCGCGGTGGGATCACTGGCCTCGGTCGGTTTTGGCTTGCAG
>NZ_QGSZ01000156.1 GCF_003857055.1 Micromonospora inaquosa
AGAACCCGATGGACGATGCGCTGGAAACCCGCGTTGAACGCCTTCGCCATCACCTTCAGCGACCGCTTCCCGGCCGCTGAAACCTACTAACCAAGATCGCCGGAAACACCTTTAACGAGACAGCCCCTGAGGATCACCCCGCTGCCCGGCGTTCGCCGAACAGTCTCCGTGAAGCGCTTGGGCAGCCTTGGCTAGGAGGGTGGTGGCCGGTTGGTGGTTGTCCAGCCCGATGGTGATGCCGTTGCTCGTCTTAGCGCTGGCGGCCCGCGCCCGGTGGCTGGTCTGGATCGGGGTCCGATGGTCGGGGCATTTCCGGGCCGGTGGCGCCCATGCGCAGCAGGGTCTCGATGCGGGTGACCCGGAAGTGGCGCCCGAGCGCGGTGACGTCGTCGACGGGACTGGTGTCGAGGGTGTCGGCGGCTTGTTGGTAGGCGGATGCCTGGTCGTCGGTCAGCCTCAGCAGGCGCGGTTCGATGTGGCGCAGGCCGAAGGCGATCTCGTCGCGGGCAAGCTGCGGTGTGGCCACCGCGCGACTGTAGGGCCGCCACGACCCTGCTACAGATTCGGCTGCGGCGTAGCGGGTCGGCAGGATGACCCCGACTGGGTGGGAGGCGACGGCGGCGACGCTGTCGGCGTATACGTTGGCGGGCACCTGGGCGCGGGGGTAGTGCGAGGTCGTCAGCTCTGCCCGCAGCATTGCCTCACTCAGGCCGGTCGCCCCGTCTGGGTCGATGACGATCTCTGGGGCGAGGAAGCTATCGTGGTCCTCGGCGTCGCGGGGGTCGCGGTCGGTGGGTCGGGGCGGTTCAGGCCCGTCCGGGCCGAACCGCGCGAACGTGTCCACCCGCACGATGCGGTGCACGCGACCGTTGATCACCACCTCGTTCACCTTCTCCCGGTCCAGGACGCCGAGCGCGGTGGTCAACTCCGCAGCCAGCGGGGGGTCAGTGGTCTCGTCGAGCTGCTCCATGAGGTGGTGCGCAAGCTCGTCCCGCGCGGCCTGCGGCGTATCCGACATGACGGCGTACACCTGCCACCGCCCGCGATCTATGTGCACCGCGTGGCCGAACAGTGGGGCGCCGATGCGGCTCTTCGGGTAGGTCACCGTTCGCCGTGCCGCGTCCTCCTCGGTGACCGCGCCGACCGGGTCGGCGGGCTGCTGCACCCGCAGGATGACCGGCGGCCGCACTTCGTCCGCACTCATGCCACGGATTGTGCGACGGCCCGATGACCTGTGTCACGAGGGCGCGCCTTTACCGCGGTGGCGTCGTGCGCCGCCGCCCTGCAGGAGCACCCGGCGGCTGACCTGAATCCGACGGCCTCGCCTGTCTGCCACAGTCGTCACGACATCCGTCTCCCCGACGAACTGGCCGTTTGCATCGGCCACCAGCGTGGATCAGGGCGTAGCCGGCGACCAGGTCAGCGAAGACGATCGGAACAACGGAATCCACCATCGAGGCATGAGCTGCCTTGCGAACCAGAGTCGCAACAACGTCGCCGGTCGACGTGGGCCTGTTCATCTACCCCTATTCACGTTAGGTGTCCAGCGAGGCGCTGGGCGAGTTCCTCGGGCGTGATGGTTTCGATGCCCAGTGCCCGGGCCTTGTCGCGCTTGCTGCCGGCCCTCTCCCCGGCGACGACGAGGTGGGTGCGGGCAGAGACACTTGAGGATGCGCGTCCCCCTGCCTTGGCGATCAGCTCGGTCATCTCGGTTCGGGATAGGTCCGAGAGAGGCCCGGTCATCGCGCCGGTCACCACCACGGTCATTCCCGCCAAGGGCAGCTCGCTCTTCGCCTCCTGGGCGGACGTCTCGGCCTCGCCTTCAACATCTGTGGGAGTAGAAAAGACGAAGCCCGGTTGGTTCATATTCACGCCTGCGGCGACGAGCTTGTCGATGACGGGGGCCAGGTCAGCCAGTTCTTCGAGGATCACCGGGGCCTTCTCGTTGCCGATGCCGTTGACCTGCTCCAAAGCGACGGCGTCGGCGTCTCGGATGGCTTGCATGGACCCGAAGTGCGCGGCGATGCGCAGCGACATGGAACGGCCGGTACCGAGGACGCCGAGGGCGCAGAAGACGCGATTGAGGGGCTTGGTCTTGGCCGTCTCGATCGCGGCCAGGAGGTTGTCGGCGCTCTTGGCCCCCATGCGGTCCAGGGTGAGCAGCTGATCGCGAGTGAGGGTGAACAGGTCGGCGAAGTCCTCGATCAGCCCCTTGTCGACGAGTTGCACGATGATTTTCTCGCCGAGGCCGTCGATGTCGAGCGCGTCGTGGGCCACGGCGTACCGGATCGCCTCTTTCTGGCCGCAGGAGCGCCCCCGCGCGCAGCGCCACCGCTCCTGACTGCGGTCGATGCCGGAACCGCAGCGCGGGCAGAGTTCGGGGAAGTCGATGGGCTGCTCGGTGCCGGTGCGGAGACCGGCGACCGCGCCTTCAACGCGGGGGATGACTTCGCCGGCTCGGTAGACGATGACGTGGTCTCCGAGCATCAGGCCCCGGCGAGTGATGTCGGCCGGGTTGTGCAGCGTGGCGTAGGTGATGGTAAGTTGTCACGCCTGCCGCGACCTGCTGGGACGGGGAGTCGACCGCGACCTGCCCGGGGTGCCCGTCCTCCCACGCGTTGATACCGCGCAGCAGCCGATCGTAGGTCTCGTCGTCCAAGTCTGATTCGCCGGAACCGTAATAGGCATCGGCGGCCTTTCGCGCCTGTGCGACGGCTTCAAGGTAGGCGGCGTCGTCAGCGAGGTCGACAGCGGTCGCCGCTGCGGAAGGTGTGGTCATGCTGTCCATTCTGCTGACTGCCCCTGACAGCCTGGAGGTAGAGCTGGTGGGACTCATCCCGGATGTCGCGTCGTTCTGCCTGCTGGTCCGCCGCACACATGGCAGGGCGGCCCTCCACCTGGCCCTACGGGCCTTCCGCATCGCGCGGGAGTACGTCTGCGCGGCGTTCGACATGGCCGTCGCCGCCCAACAGCCCGACGTATGGGCCTGGTCCCGCAGCACCCCTAGCTGATCGCCTACTACACCGCCGACCCGCCACCCCTTATGAGGTAGTCCCAGGAGGCCCCGTTTGGTCGGCCGGCCGTAAACCAAGGCGGGCCTACTGTCGGTGGGCGTGGCGAGGGTGCCACGATGCTTACATGAACCACAGCAGCGCCGGCTTGGTCATCTGGGACGTTGACGGGACGCTCATCCCCGCGGACTTGCGCTGGCTGACGCGCGCGATTGCTCGTGCGTACGGCATCGCGCAGTCCGAGGTTGTCTTCCCGGACAACAAGGTACATGGGTATACAGACGAGTCGATTGCCGTCGACACGGCGATCGCTTCGGGCGTGGACCCGTCAGCTGCGGAGGCGGGCATACCCGCCTTCCGTCAGGCCATTGCCGCGGTTATGCAAGAAGGTCGGCAGGAGTTGGCTGAGGTTCAGCCGCCGTATCCAGGCACTGCGGCGAGCATCGCGGAGTTGCACGATGGTGGCTTCATCCAGACCGTGCTGACCGGCAATCTGCGTTCGGCCGCCGAGGTGAAGCTGAACGTGGCGGGCTTGGATGAGTTTCTTGATCTTCGCATCGGCGGGTTCGGGTCGGACGCGCGAGATCGCTTTCAGCTTCCGGCAGTCGTGGCTCAGCGCTACTCCGCGGTCTACGGTGAGCCGCTTGATTCCGATCGAGTGATCCTCATCGGGGATGCGCCCAACGATATCGCTTGCGCGCGTCACGCCGGGTTTCGTGTCGCCGTCGTCGCTCACCGGATTGGGCGTCGAGAGCTGGTGTCCTACGAACCTGACCTGATACTTGACAGTCTCGACCCGACGGCAGTGGTGGCCGCCGTCACTTCGCTGCTGAATGCGGGCGGGTCGTCGGCTGCTCGTTAGGCGGCCATCTGTTCATCGAGTTCGAGGACAACCCGCTCGTCACGCCATCGGGCCAACCGCTGTCGGGCTCGTTGAGCTCGAGCAATGCCACGATGATTTCCACCTGCTTTCAGCTGGTCGTAGGTGTTGCCAAGCAGGGTGCAGGATTGTTCAAGTTCGCCGGCCTCGGCGTAGGCACTGGCGAGGTCCACGGCTGCTGCCAAGGCGACGTTGACGTTGGCATGATCGTGCTCCAGCATCCGTGCTGCATTTTCGAGCACGGTCACAGCCTGGTGGGGCTGGCCGAGAAGAAGATGGCATGTGCCCGCATAGACGTGGAGGCGAGCGCTGCTCCAGTCGCTGTAGAGGCCGACACAGTCAACGGGTGACAAGTCGTTGACCGCTTCTTCTGCCCGCTTCAGGGCCGCCGTGGCCTCGCGTGGAAGTCGCAGGGCGGCGAAGGCTTGGGCCTGCTCGGCGGCCACTCGAGCTCGCGCGGCGGGACTGAGATCGGCGGACGCTTGGGCGGCCTCATTGAGTAGCCGCAGGCCGATCATGGTGTCGCCGTCGGCTCCGATAAGGGTGGCGGCTTCCGAGTGGAGGTTGCTCTCGAAGATGCGTGCAGTCGCGCTGATCCTGCGGTTGCCGAGCCTGTCACCGAGTTGGCGAGCGTAGGCACAGTGAGCGAGCGCGAGGGCACGGTTGCCCTGTGCGCTCCACAACCGGCTGGCGACGATCGAAGCTTCGGCGAGCATCGCTCCGATATCAGCGCGGACGGGCGCACGGCCTGCTTTGCGGTACAGCGCCGACAGGCAATCACGGTGGGCCTCGATCAGGCCAAGTAGCGCGTCGGGTGACACGGCCTGGCGCTGCTGGGCCAGCATGCTGGTGAGCGTGGAAAAGCTGTTCCACTCGCCCATCAGGTAGTCGGTACCGGGGGTGCGAGCGATCATCTCTACAGCGGTGGAGGTGGAGGAGGACGTCTTGGCAGCGACCTGAAACGCCTGATTGGCAGCCATGCCGCTGGGCACGTGCCCGGTGCTGGCGAACCGGATGCGATCGTACTCCTGGGACAGGCTGCCGCCCGTCTCCAACAGTTCGTCGCTCCGGGCCCAGAAGTCGCGCCCCACGCGCTGCCGACCGGTCTCCACGTTCGCGATCGTGCTCCGTCCATAGCTCACCCGTGCCGCAAACGTCTCTTGCGTGTAACCAGCGGCTTTACGGCTGCGGGCCAGCATCCGACCAAGCGCGATCCATGCCTTGGCCACGTCCTGTGGTGGCACGCTCGACATCAGCAGCTCCCGATCGGTGCGGACGCTCGCACCAGGCGAGACACGGTGGCGTGGGAGCACTGTAGTGCAGGTCTGTGATGTGTCGGCTACTCGGCGGCCTTCTTCCAACATCTTTCCGACAAAGTTCCGACATCGCCCCTTGTGGCCCTGAAGTCGCGTGACTTGCACCTCTCGTATGCTCCCTGCTCGTGACACGTGAGTCGGCCAACGATGATCAAGAGGTTGAAGTCAAGTACCGCGTCGACGACCAGCAATGGTTGATCGCGGCGCTCGCCCGGCGGCAGGTGGTGTTGACGAAGCCGTCGGTGCAGGACGACCAGGCGTACGCACCGGCCGGCTGGTCGTACGGAATGTCGAAGGTCGGTGTTCCGTTCGCGCGTCTGCGCACGCAGGAGGGTCGCCATCTGTTCACCGTGAAGAAGCCGATCGACAACGAGATGGCGTGCCTGGAGCACGAATGCGTGATCTTCGACCGTGACGCCATGCACGCTGCTCTAGTCACAATGGGTTGGGTGCCAACCGTGCGAATCGTCAAGCAGCGCCGCACCGGGGCCTGGGACGGCGCGACGGTATGTGTGGACGTCGTCGACGGGCTGGGCGCGTTCGTCGAGGTGGAACGAGTGGTTAGCCCCCAGCACTCGGGTGAAGAGGTCCAGCACGGACTCGACGCGATGATTCGTTCACTCGGCTTGCCGATGCAGCGGGTGGTGGACACCTACGACACATTGATCTGGAATCTGACGAGCGCGGCCGTTAGGACGTCGGCGCCAATCTGAGTTGGTCGAGTCACTGGGGGCGTCGGGTTGAGAGCTGGCGACAGTGATGGGTGGAAGTAGAAGGTGCAATGCGATGAGACCTGGCTCGCACCGGGCTGCTGGGTCATCAGTGATCCGCGGCTCGGCAGTGAGGGCAAGGTCGACTGTGGTTCCCGTTCGCGCTTGTTCATGAGTCAGTGTTGAGGAAGCCCGAATCAGTAGCTAGGGCCTCGTACATGGCGTGCTGCCAGCAGTTGAGGGACGTTGCCGCCCAGCTGTGAGCGGTCGCACGAAGGTGCTCGCGTACCGCCGCCGGTCCCCCCTCCTGGCGCAACTGATTCAGGCGTAACCGTTCCCCGGCTACTTGCCGTGACGCCTGCGTGCCGTACAGCGTCGCTAGCCGGAACTGCGTGAACTGATGCCGGATCCGGCCCTGCATCGTCGCGGTGAAGGTCGAGTCCGGTTCGGCAAAGAAGAGAAGAGCTGGGGGGTCGAGCGACACCACCCGTGCGAACAACCACCGGCCGTTGCTCGCATGTTCGAAATATGGATGCAGGATTTGGGTCGCAGTGGTGGGTGCTACGGCGTCATTTTTGCGGTGGTTGCATTCTGAACAGGACGGCACGAGGTTATCCGGAACCACAGCCAGCAGTGGATAGCTCGCCTTTGGCAACTGGTGGTCGAGGGTGCTGACGTCGCGATGCCCACAGAACGGACAGCGGCCCTGCGGAGCTCGGGCAAGTAGCTCATCGTAGTGCCGCCGGCCGGTGGCGTTCTGGACTAAGCCTCGGGTGTACGCCCAAAGCAGATCCAACCGGCTAGCAGCGTCATCGGGCTGATTCTCGAGATCCTTCAGCCGGTGCAGCTCTCCGAAGTAAGCCGCAGACTCGTAACGCTCAGCCGCTTCACGGACATCCTTACCCAGGTGAATGAGTCGGGTGCGGCTGTCCTCGGAACGATTGCTGACGATACATGATCCGTAGAAGTTTAAGACATCCCAGCCAGCGTAGTGCGGTCGCGGTACAGGCCACATCACAGCACTCCGCCGCTATCGCGGATGGCGATCAGGGTTCGAGCGATGGCCTTCGCTTCGGTTCCTAGCCGACCGGTGAAGTGTTCCAGTAACGTCTCGTATGACATGCCGTCGCGAACGGCAGTGCGAATCATCCTGTGGTAGCCGGAGTCAGTCACCTCAAGGGAAAAGACCTCATGTGTTAGCGTGCCGACGTTCTCCCCGAACGTCTCTAGGGCGGGCCGTTGTGCGACGGCGACCGTGCCGTGGCGGCGGATTAGGGCTACGCAGGAGGATGGGACTTCCTGCAGCACGACCGGCGAGTGGGTGGCGACGATCGCGACGCCGTTGCGGTCCAGGAGAAGGTCAGACAGCGCGCGCACGAATGCGGCGAGGAGTGGTGGGTGCAGATGCGCTTCGGGTTCGTCCAGGACGACGAGGGTGCGTTCGTGAACTTGGTCGACGAGGCGAGTGATTGTGAGCAGGACGATGGCGTGGCCAGAACTGAGAGTCGCGAACAGCTCCGTGGCCATCGAACGGCGTATTTCCATAGGCGCCTCTCCGAATTCGGAGATCCACGAATCGTTTTCCAAGAAGCCAGAGCCGGAGTAGCGCAGCGTTTTCACCGCCCTGGTCCAGCGTTCGGCCGACGAACCCATCAGACAGTTGTCGAGGCTCACGGAGAACATCCGAGCCAGTTGGTCGCGTCCGAGTGGACCCGGTGAGTCGTCGTCATCCGGTGCGTACGTTCCAATGTGCACGTAGGGCACGGCCTGGTGCTCATGCGGGATGGAAACAAACTCGTCGAAGGCGCTAAAAGAAACCGCGACCACACCGCGGAAGGTTTGTTCGGATGAGATGTCACCCTCAAAAATTTGCCCTACGTCTGCGGGGTTGGCGCGCCGGTCTGCAACGGCGCGGACTAAGCTACGCAGCAGATGCGATTTGCCGACGGCGTTGCGACCGATGAGCACGTGAATGTTCGTCGGCGGCTGCTCACCGGGGCTGACGGTGAACTGCAACCTCTGCGCCCAGATCGGGCCTGTGGAGGAAGGACCGTTGGTGGGCTGATACTCAAACTCGTAGGGCGTCACGCGGGCCCCACCGTGGGCGATACGACGGAATTGATTCTCCACGACGCCTATAGGAATCCCGCGCAGCAGCGACGTGGTCGTCACGTCTAGGTCCTCTGCGCGGCGTAGCAAGGCTAGGTCGTATGCTACGTCCCGCAGTGCGGTGAGGACATCTACGCGGACTTGAGGGCTGATTGCAGCGAGCTTTTCGTAGTATGTGTCATCCTGGCCGAGAGAGAAGAATCGATCGTCCAGGGCTTGGAACTGGGAGGGTAGGTCGCCTGAGGCGACCCATCCCGGCGGGACATCAAATCCACCAAACTTGACGTTTCCGAGATCGTGCAAGGCCCCAGAGTCATCGACGATGAGTAGCTGAAACATGGTGATGTACCCGTAATCGTTCCATCGGTCGTACATCAGGAACGCCTGCTGCGGAGTTTGCGGAAGGTTGCCCTGTCCGCGCCCGATTTGGGTGAACAGCATGCGGTCTCCAAGGGTGGTCTTTTGTCAGGCGGAACGAACACGTGCAGGCCCGGTGGTGCGAGCGCTACACGCTACCCGTGAGCGGTGTTGTCGTGGTTCCCGCCGGCCAGGCCTTCGGGCGCGGCAGCTGGGTCGTTCGGCGGCTGCGCCGCCGTGGCTATCGTTCAGGAGGTCGCTGCTCGCACTTGCCGCTCGCCTAGGAAGACGTACGGGACGTCGGGGAAGCTTTGGTCCTGCCAGTGCCAGTGCCAGTGCCAGTGCCAGTGCCAGTGCCAATGCCGGCGCCGCGCCCGCCGGCACTTCGTATGTCGATGTCGGCGCTGTGCGCCCAGTGGTCGGTGAAGCCTTCAAGCCGAGGCTGGTTCAGGTAGGCGGCGGCTGTCAGATGGGGCAGTAACCCAGGGCCGGCGTGAAGGTAGTCGAAGCGGTATCCGTTGCCGGCCCGGCCGATCCAGCTATGTGCCTGCACTCCGGGATGCAGAGTCCCGTGGACGTCGGAGAGTCCGAGTGCCGTGAGGGCGTCGAGGAACTCGTACTCGAAGGTTCGGAAGCCAGGGTAGCGGGGTTGGTGGTCGCGGCTGATGACGTTGTAGTCCCCACCGACGACGAGGTGTGCGCGGTCGTCGGCGGACAGCTGGGTGAGGGCGTCGGTGGCGGTGGTGAGGAAGGTCCGCTTCTTGGCGAGTTTGGCTGGTGTCCGGTCGCTGGAGGGGACGTAGAGGCCGAGGATCGTCACAGCAGGTTCGGTGTCGAGGGTCACGGTGGGAGCCCGGCCGGGGAGGCTGATTCCGGTGGTGAAGCCTGGGGCGGGCCGGGTCGGGGTGCGGCTGGCGATGGCGCAGCCGCGGTCGCCGTCGGGTGAGGGCTGGTGGGTGATGGACATCCCGGCCGCGCGAAGACCGGCAAGCAGGTGCCGGGTGCCGGGCCCATTGCTGGTCTCGGTCAGGATGACCACGTGGTCGTCGCGCTGAAGCAGCCAGGTCAGCAAATTCCGCGCGCGTGCGAGCGCAGCGGCCTGCACGTTGATCGTCAGAATGGACAGCACGGTGAGCCTCGCTGATCAGGGACCGTCGGCGGGTAGCAGGCCGAGGATAGTGTCCACGACCCGCTCGGGAGTGAGGCCGTGGCAGACGACGACGTGTTGGCGCCACTGCTGCCGGTGCAGGTGAGCCGCCGCGTCGCGGTAGAGGGCGAGCTCCTTCTCGGGTGAGCCGGCGAGTTCCAGTCTGGTCAGCTGTGGCCGGGTTGCCAGGCGAGTGCGGATGACCTCTGGGTGGTCTTCGAGGTAGACGACGGTGGCGGGCAGGACGTAGCGGTTGTAGGACCAGATTTCGCCGAGGTCGAGCCCGTCGATGCGTTGCAGCACTAACGAGGAGGCAACGTACCGGTCAGTGACGACGTGCAGCCCGTCGTCAAGGCGGGGGATGATCTCTGTCTCGATGTGCGCGGCGCGGTCGGCGGCCAGGGCGAGGGCCAGGGCCTTGCCGTGCAGGAAGGATTCCTGCCTGCGCAGGAGTTGGCCCAGGGGTGTGCGGGTGGGCTCGCCGGTCAGGTGGACCCCGGCCGATCCGAGTTCGGCGAGACGGTCGGCCAGGAGGCGGGCAATCGTGGTTTTGCCGACTCCGTTGGGTCCTTCGACGGCGACGAACAGACTGCTCACCCCTTCGACGGGGACAACGGCAGCAAGCTGCGGCCGTTGGGTGCCGTGATGGGGCACTGCTCGGTGTCGACGTCGCCGATGCGGCCACCGGCGGCGACGACCGCGGCGGGGCAGCCCTTGCCGCACTGCCCGGCTATGTCGCAGGAGCCGCAGGTCGGGTTGGCACCGAGTTGGTAGCGGGTGTGGAAGTCGTAGGCGTCGAGGCTGGGGGCGGCCTCCCCGTCGAGGATGTTGCCCGTCAGGAACTCGGTGTCGCGGTGCGCTGAGGCGGGCGTGCGGGCGGCGAAGACCAGGTACGGGCAGACGGCGACCTGCCCGTCGACGAAGACGTAGATCAGCTTGCCGGCGTCGCAGCCACCCAGTGGCAGGTGGTCGTTGGGGAAGCGGATGCGTACGAGATCGAGCTGGTCGGCGAAACGGTCGGTCACTGCCCGGATCGCGTCCATGGCAGCTGCGGTCGCGGCGAGCTTGCCGCGGCTCTTCACTCCTCGGCCGAAGGAGGAGAGCGGGTTCATCAGCACGTATTCGGCGCCGACATCGACGGCGAACGCGCACAGATCGGCGAACTCTTCCGGGGTGGTCAGCGCGTTGGGCGTGGACAGCAGGCCCTTGAGTAGGCCGGCCTTGGCGAACTTGCGGGTGGTCGCCACGGTGGTCTCGAACGACGACCGGTCGCCGCGGAACTTGCCGTGGCTGTCGGGACGGAATCCGTCGAAGGACACGTTGATGTGGACGTTGCCGATGGCGGCGAGAGCGTCGATGTCGGCGTCGCGGGTTAGCGTCGCGTTGGTGCAAAGGCCCACCGGCAATCCTCGATCGGCTACTGCCTGGCACATGGCGATCAGGTCGGGGTGCACGAAGGGCTCACCCCCTGTGAGCGTGAGGCGTTCGACGCGGGCGTCGAGCAGCCGTGGCAGCACGCGAGTGGTGAAGTCGACCCCGGACAGGTCGGACCCGGCTGCGGTCGAGGAGACGAAGCAGTGGGCGCAGTGCAGGTTGCACCGTTCGGTGATTTGCACCAACGCCTTGCGCCCGTCGCCTCCGACGGAGGTCCGGAAGTAGCAGGACGAGGCGTGGGTGTCGACGATGAGGCGCTTCATGAGGATCTTCCTGTAGTAAATGATGAGCGGCTGGCGCTGATGGGCGGTGCTCCGAGCAGTTCCGCGGCGCCGTGGAGTTGCCGGAGGACGACTTGGGTGTGGCGCCGATCGGTGGGAGCTTGGTAGTGGCCTGCGGCGGCGGTAGTGAGCAGCCAGCAGGCTGCCCACACTCGGTGCCAGCCCAGCGCCCATCGAGCAGCGGGAAGCCCGCCCCGGTCGGCTTCAGCGTCTGGATGGCCGCCCGCGGCGACGTAGGCATGGATGAGTTGGCTGAGGAGTCGGGGTTCGGTTGGTCTGCGGGTGCCGAACCAGGTGGCCAGGTCGAGTAGGCCCGGTCCGGTGAACGCCTTGGCCCAGTCAACGAGGCGGCAGCCGGTGCGGCTGACGTGCAGCGACGTGCGGTGGAATTCGCCGTGGCACAGCCCGAACGGTGGTCGCTCGGCACCGTCGGCTCTGTGTCGTGCGGTGGCAGCGAGTCGCTGCAGCACCGCTTCGATCCCTTCCGCGTCGTGGGAGAGACGCCCTTGCCGACGAAGCTCGTCTAACGCGTCGAGTCCCTGCTCTGGTAGCCGCGCTAAGCCCTCCTCGTCGAAGGTCGGGAGGTTGGGGATGCCGGCAGTTGCATGGACCCACCGGGCCGCGGCGGCCGCCTCTGCGAACGTTGCGGTCCTTCTCGGCTCGCCCAGGTCCTCCATTAGCATGCCCAGACCGTCAGGGCGCGTTGTGTAGCCGTTCAGCAGCGGGACGGCGGCTTGCTGGTTGTTGAGCGCGCGAAGGACGGTCGCTTCGCCGGTGAACGGTGCGGTGGCGATCTTGCAGATCAAGCTGCTGCCATCGGGAAAGAGCCAGCGTTCGACGGAGGACAATTCCCATGCCTGAATGATTTGTCGCTGCGTCGGTACTCGTCGTGATGCGGCGAGCAGGTCGCCTCGTAGCTGCGTGCAGAGCTGATCATCGAGCGTGCCGCTGCTCACCGCGCACCCACTCGTTGCGAATAAGCGGTGGCGCGCTCGATCGGCGTGAGGGCGGCGTCGAGGTGCGCCGACATGCTGCCTGGCAGCCGAGGATGTGCGGCGCGTTGGAAGCCCCGGAAGTGCGGCAGTAGCCCGCATAGCACCGGGCGCCGGTCAAAGAAGGCCGGTACGTTGCCGGTGCTCTGGGCCCGGCGAAGCAGCGAGGTCAGGGCGACAATCTTGTCGGCGGTGGAGGCGAGTAGCACCGGTTGGTCGTCGACGCGGATGGGCGGGTCGGGTTCGTCCAGGGCGCGGTGTTCGGCCTGAAGAGCGGCGATGATCCGGGCGACCTCGGTCCCGTAGCCAACCGTGAGGGTCTGGTAGACGTCCCGCTCTGTCGGGGCGAATTCCGGTGCGTCGTGTAGGAGCGCAGCGACGATGACGTCCTGTGCTGGAGCGGGGACGTGTTGGCCGATGGTCACTGTGACGCGCAGCGCGTGGACCAGGGCTGGTCGGTCGTCGATGGTGTGTCCCGCGCACCACGTTCGAGCGTCTCGGAGGGCGCGTTCGATCGCGGGAGGACGGGGAGGCGATAAGACCGTCATACCCTGGTACCTCCTGATTGCCGTACGATCCTCGGCATGTCGGGTCCCCTTCCGCAGTGGTGTGAACAGACCTGCGTGGTGTGTCCGGCTCAGCAACTCGGGCCGGGCCAGTTCGATGTCATCGACCGACCGGGACCCGAATTCGCGTACCGACCTGACCTAGGGTGGCGGGCGACCGCGGACGGTGTCGCCGTTTGCGTTCATCCGTTCCGGGTGGGCCTTCCCGCCGGCCGGTATGCCTCGGATGGGGAATTGGTCCCCGATCAGGCGCCGCGACCGGCACCGACGGCAGCGGCGCTGGAGTTGCCCGCCGACGTGGTCGATTTGGAAGGTTGGCTCGTAGCCGTTTTGCGGCAGGCACCCGCCGAAGGGATCTTCGCCGCTGTTGCCCGCGCCGAGCGGCTGGCCGCCGAACGGTTCGGAGCGAAGGAAGCGGTGACGGCCCTACGGCGGGTGCTGTCGGTGGAGTTGGCTAACCGCTGACCCCGGCGGCGAGCGGCTCGTTCCGGTCGAAGTCAAAATCGTGGCTGCGTCCATCCCGGCCGAGACCAGCGGCCTGGTAGCGCTCGTTGAGCAGGCCGAGACGTCGATTCACCTCGGTCGAGTCCAGCCAGTACCGGAGTGGTTGCTCTCCCCACCCGGCGGCGGCGTAGTAGGCGTCGGTGATGCCCCCGCGGATGTAGGTGAACTCCTCCAATTCGGTGGCATGGGGGAAGGTGACGCCCAAGTCGCTCTGCAGGCGCGTCATCAGCGTGAACTGGGCCAGCACGGCGTGGATCATCTCGTCCACCGGCGCCGGAACCAGCAGTTCAGCGGCGCGCTCGTCGCCGCCGGAAAGATCGAACACGGCAGCTTTGAGCGCCAGCACGCGCAGCGCTTCGTCCAGCAGCGGCGCGGCATCGCGCTCCAGCGACCAACGGCTGATAGCCGGGTAGCCGGTGAACGTCGCCCAGCAGGTGGAGTACCGCATCGACGAGCTCTGCAGTCGGCCGTAGGCCGGGTGATCCTGCATCTTGTCGAGGATCTCGGCGGCCCGACGGCCAACCTCTCCGACCTCCGGCATGGATGAACTGGTCATGGTGCATGCCCTCCCAAGCGGTCGTGGACACGACGGACCGTCGCGCCGCCAGGCGGCTGCGGCCCCTCACCGCCTGCTCAGTCGACGCGGACGGTGACTCAAACATCAAAAGTCGTCGTCGACCGTGTCGATAAGGGTTGTCATCCAGTTCCGACAATCCGCTGACATTCATCTCTGGGTGGATGTTGTCGATGCCGGGAATGTCGGCGGATTGTCAGAACTGCTCGGCAGGGCTGGCCGACATTGATCGATTCGGTCTTAGGTCGCTCTATGCCGGCGTCATCGCCGCCGCTGGGCTGTAGTCACCAGCCAGCGATGCCAACTCACCGAGGGAAGGTTCGCCGTGCCTGTTGCCAGGAGGCTCATGCCCCTGCTGATCACGCCGCTGGTGGCGCATTTGGCCATCGCGCCGCAGCTGCTGGTGTCGACCGGCCGGCAACTTTCCCCCGGCCGCCCTGTCAGCGAGCAGGTGCTTGTTACGACGACCCGGCCCGCGACCGGGCGGCGCTCGCCGCGTGACACGGCGTGGAGCGGGCGCGGCTGCCGGGCCGCATCCACGGACAGCCGGGCGGCGGTGTGAGCGCGTCCAGTGGCGGTGCGAAGCGGGTCTCACGGGTCATAGTGGGCCGCCGGTTGGCCGATATGTCGGTGCGGTGGAAGGCCGGGCTGATCGTGCTACCGACGGTGCTGGTGGCGGTGGTGTCGGCGGGTTTCGGGTTGTGGTCCTCGGTGGGTGAGGCCCAGGCTGCCGCTGGTGCCGGGGACTTTTTCTCTGTCGGCGCGTCGGCAACCGAGGTGACGCAGCGTCTGCAGGCGGAGCGGATGGCTGCAGTGGGTCTGCTGCTGCCGGGGTCGACGGTGAAGCCTGCGGATTTCGAGCGGGCCGTGCAGGGCAGCGATGAGGCGATCTCCCGATTCCGGGTGCTGCGAGGAGAACTCGAGAACCCGCCCGGGGGCGTGCGTGGTGTTCTGTCCCGCGCTGACGCGGGGTTGGCGGATGTGCAGGCGCAGCGGCAGCGGGTGCGCGGAGACGGCCTGGTGGCGCTGTCCGCCGTGGCGTTCGGGTACCGGATCGTCATCGCCGATCTGGGGGATCTGCTGTTGGCGGTGGCTCAGAGCGGCGTGCAGCCGCAGCTCGCCGATGAAATGCGCGCGTCCGCGGCGGTGTCGCGGGCCCGTGAGGCGGTGGGTCAGCAGCAGGTGGCGGTGTTGCAGGCGGTGGCGGCGCGGCGATTGACTCCGGCGCTGCACGCGGAAGTCGTGGCCGCTCGTACCGGCCAGGACGAGGCGTTGCGCGAGTTCGACGCGTTGGCGCGACCGTCATGGAGGGCGCGATTGGGACGCACCTTGACTGGCGGGGACGTCCTCGCCGCGGTGCGGCTGGACGGGCTGTTGTCCGGCACCGGGGTGTATGAGCCGGTGCGGTTGCCGGGCGGGGCCGGGCAGTGGAGCCGAGTGATGACCAGTCGCGCGGATCTGTTGGCCCAGGTGCAGGCGGCGGTGAACGATGACATCGCGGCTGCCGCCGACGACCTGTGGATAGCGCAGGTGCGGGCCGCGGCGGTGCAAGCTGCGGTGCTGTTAGTGATGTTGCTGGTCGCCGCAGTAACGGCGCTCCGGGTGGCCCGGTCGCTGGTCGCGCAGCTGTCGTCGCTGGAGCAGGGCGCCCGTCGGGTCGCGGACGTGGAGCTGCCAGCCCTGGTGGCGCGGCTGCGGGCAACGTCGGATCCCGCGGCGGCGCAACGGCTGGCCGACGACACCGGACGCGTGGCGGTGCCGGTGGTTGGCGGGGACGAGGTCGGCCAGGTCGCAGGCGCTTTCAATCTAGTGCTGGACGTGGCGGTGAACGCGGCGGTGGGGGAGGCACGGGGGCGTGCCGTGGTCATCGCCATGATCACCTCCGTTGGTCGACGCGTGCAGGCCCTGACCGACCAACTACTGGGCAGCATCGATCGTCTTGAGCGCGACGAGGAGGACCCGGACCGGTTGGCGAAGGTGTTCGCCGCAGACCAGCAGGCCACCCGGCTGCGCCGTTATGGATCGAATCTACTGATCGTTGCCGGTGGTGGCCCCGGCCAATCGCAGCCACATCCGGTGGTGCTCGCGGACCTGGTGAACGCTGCTCTGTCGGAGACCGAAGGCTTCGCCCGGATCACGATGGAGCAGCTGGTCGAGGTCGAGGTCGACGCGCGCGCGGTCGACGCCGTGAAGTCGATCCTCGCGGAGCTGCTGGACAACGCGACCCGGTTCTCCGCCGCGCAGGTGCGGGTCTTCGCCGGGTGGTCGGGGCATGACGTGCGGATCCTTGTCGCCGACTCCGGTCTCGGGATGATCCCGGAGCAGTTCGACCGCGCCAACGCGCTGCTGGCGAGCCCGGAGGTGGAGGTTGCGGTCACTGACCAGATGGGCTTGGTCGTGATTTCCCGGCTGGCGGCACAGTTCGGGGTGCGGGTACGGCTGGGCGCTACCGAGCCGACCGGCGTCACCGCCGAGGTTCTGGTGCCGGCTGAGTACGTCACACGGGTGCACGTTCGGGAGATCGTCGTGCCCGGCCACATTGAACGGCCGTCCCGGCGGGCTCCCGCGCCGGCGGCTCACCCGGTCGCGGCGCCGTGGGCGGGGCCCGAGTGGACTGGTCCAACACGGCAAACCCCGGTGGTGCCGGAGCCACCATCACCCCCGCGCACGGACGTAACGATGGAACTGCCGCCCGTGCCTCGCCAGCGGGGCCCGGTGTCATTGCCGGTGGGCGCGCCGCGACCGCCGGACCCGCCGATGTTCCAGGCTATCGCGGCCCAATCGCCGTGGTTGTGGCCGTCTCGCAGCGACGAGCGTGGTTTCAGCACCGACGCCGACGCGGGCTGGCAGGCGGCGGCGTCCGCCGCCGAACCAGCAACCGATGGACGCACCACCTCCGGTCTGCCTCGACGTCGACCCCAGGCGCACGTCGTCCCGGGCGGCCTGCCGGCACAGCGGACCCCCTCGGAGCCCTCCGTGCAGATCGACCCGGCGGCGATCCGGGCGCAGGTCGCCGGCACGATGCGCGGCCTGCGAAACGCGCCGTCAACCCCTCCCCTTTCGACAGGAGAACGCCGATGAGCCCCGCCACTACTGCCCGCAATTCGCAGCTGTCCACTGTTCTGAACAACCTGGCCAGCCAGATACCCGCAGTGGCGCACGTCGTCGCGGTATCCGGCGACGGGCTGCTGCTGGCCAGCACCGACAGTCTGGACACCGACCGCGGCGATCAGCTCGCCGCGATCGTGTCCGGCCTTGTCAGTCTGGCGCGCGGCGCCACCGACCTGCTGCAGACGGGCGGCGTGCACTTCCAGATGCTGACGATGCGAGACGGGATCCTCGTCGTGCAGCAGGTGCCCGACGGGTCGTCACTGGCGGCGCTCGCCCGCAACGACTGCGACACGTCGCAGGTCGCCTACGAGCTGGCCACCCTGGCGGCGCGCATCGGCGACGCGGTCAGGCCAGGGCCGCGAACGGCCGGCTGAGCCGGCGTGCGGGCGGCGAAGAGCATGAGCGCGAACTCGGGGGTGATCGGACCTGCCGCCCCGACGGTCAAGGTGCTGGTGACCGGCGGCGCGGGTGTGGGCAAGTCCTGCTTCCTTCGGGCCGCGCAGCGTGGCCGCGCAACGCTGCCCGGCCAGCCGGGCGCGGTCGGAGAGGTCGGCTACGCAACCCTGTCCTCCGGGGTCACCGTCGTCCTGCATGTGACGCCGGAGCTGCGGCGCTGGTGGTGGGTGTGGGACCACCTCGCCCTCGGCGCCACGAGCGCAGTCGTGCTGGTCGACACCACCCGGCTGCCGGTGTCCTATCCGGCGTTGGACTACCTCGACGCCCGTGCCCTGCCGTACCTAGTCGCGATCAACCGGCCGCTCGGCGGTCCCCGCAACCGCCACGAGATTCGCGATGCCTTACGGGTGAGCGCGCAAGTGCCGGTCCTGACCTGCGACGCCACGGAACCCGCCTCCGTCCTGGCCGTTTTGCACCGCCTGGCCAGCCCTGTCATACCACCCCAGCACCACGTACGGCCCTCGCACCATCCCCTCAGAACGGAAGGACGTCGACTCTCGTGACTCCTCAACCAACCGGCCGCCAGCACCATCGCTGGCGAACGGCGATCGCCTCCATCGTTGCCACCGCCCTGCTCGCTGTCGCCGGCTGTGCCGGGTCGAGCCTCAGCGACGCGGATACCAACGCCGCCGAGATCCGCATCGGCTTGATCGTGCCCAAAACCGGCAACTACAAGGCGATCGGTGATGACCAGGCCGCCGGGTGGCGGCTGGCCCTGGACAAGCTGGGCGGCAAGCTCGGCGGCCGACCCGTGAAGGTGATCGAGGCCGACGAGGGCGACGGCAAGGCCACCGCCCTCGCGTCGGCGCGCAAGCTCATCGAGCAGGACAAAGTCCTCGCCCTCGTCGGCGGGGGGACCGCCGACACCGTGCAGACCTTGTACCCGCTGCTGAACGAGTCCAAGGTGCCGCTGATCGGCATGGGTGGGCGGCCCTCCACCATCGCCGATCCCACCTATCTGTGGTCGACGTCGTGGCTGAGCCAGGAGACCGGCGCGTCGATCGCCGGCTACCTACGCACGACGGTCGGCAACGGCCGGGTGTGGGTGATCGGCCCGGACTACATCGGCGGCCGTGATCAGATCGGCGGCTTCGTCACCGCCTTCCGCAAGGCTGGCGGGCAGCTGGCGAACCCGGATGGAGAGCCGACCTGGACGCCGTGGGCACCGGCGCCGACGACGGAGTTCTCCCCGTACCTGACGAAGATCAAGGAGGCCAAGCCGGCGGCCGTCTACACCTTCTACGCCGGCGCATCCGCGATCGAGTTCGTCAAGCAGTACCGCCAGTACGGCATCACCTCGCCGCTGTACGCCTCGGGCTTCCTGACCGAAGGCGCGCCACTGGCGGCGCTCGGCCCGCAGGCGAAGGGCATCTACACCGCCCTGAACTATTCGCCGACGCTGGACAACGCGGCCAACAGAGACTTCGTAAGCCGGTTCACCGCAGGTAACGACGGGAAGCTGCCGAACGTGTACCACGTCTGCGCGTGGGACGCAGCGCTCGTGTTGGACAGGGCCATCTCGGAAGCACTCGCCGAGCCTGATGCCCCCGCGACCACACCCGCCGGCCCCGGCACCGCATCCGACTCCAGCAGCCCTGCATCCAGCGGCAGCCCGGCTGCCAGCCGCCCGGTTGCGTCGTCTGCCGCCGCGAGTTCGGCGGCCACCGGGCTGACCTCGCAGACGCTGACGGCGGCGTTGCCGCGGGTGGGGCAGGTCGATTCGCCGCGGGGCGCCTGGCAGTTCGGGCCGACGAACCACACCCCTGTGCAGGCGTACTACCTGCGGGAAGTGGCCCAGGACGGGCAGGTGTGGGTCAACCGCACCGTGCAGACGCTTACCACCCTCGGTTCCTGACTCCGAAAGGCATAGACACCATGAGCGCGACGACGACCGGTGCGCAGGCCGGATACATGTTCGACAACGCCACCGACGAGGCCGCCAACCAGCTGCATCACCTCGCTGAGATCCTCGACGCTGGCACTCGCCGGACCCTGTTCGAGCTTGGGGTCGGGCCAGGCTGGAAGGTCACGGACATCGGCGCCGGGGCGGGCACGCTGACGACCTGGCTGGCCGACCAGGTCGCCCCGGACGGGCACGTCACCGCCGTGGACCTCGACCCCCGCTACATCCCCGAGGGTCCCAATGTCACCGTCCGGGCCGGCGACATCCGCGAGATGGAGCTGCCGGCGGGGTCGCAGCAGGCAATCGTCGCCCGGCTGGTGCTGATGCACCTGCCCGAGCGGGAGCAGGTCCTCGCCGACCTGACGCGCGCTCTCGCCCCGGGCGGCGCGATGGTGGTGGCGGACTGGGACTGCACCTGGCGCGACATGATCCGCCGCAGCCCCAGCCCTCGGGCCACCGAGCTGATCGAGCGGTTCCAGGACGCCCTGCTCGCCTACGGGGAGTCTCGCGGGGCGGAGATGGG
Source organism: Micromonospora inaquosa (assembly GCF_003857055.1). Taxonomy (GTDB): domain Bacteria; phylum Actinomycetota; class Actinomycetes; order Mycobacteriales; family Micromonosporaceae; genus Micromonospora; species Micromonospora inaquosa. The sequence continues at coordinate 19,875 of NZ_QGSZ01000156.1, forward strand.
CTGGGCGCAGCGGGCGCCGGAGGTGATGCTGCGCCTCGGCCTGGTCGACGTCGACAGCCGCATCGAGTCCCGCTCCTGGCGCGGCGGCACCGGCATTTGCCGGCTGCACCACTCCAACTCGATTCAGCGTGAGGCCGAGCTGGTCGCTGCCGGCATGAGCCTTGACGACTTGGCCGAGCTGCGGGAGGTGCTGATGGACCCGCAGCTGATGCTGTCGGGCTACCTGATGCACACCACCATCGGCCGGCGCCTCGCCCCAGCCTGAGCTGACCGACGTCTGGAAGGAGAGTGCCGTGGGCCTGAGTGGGCTCGTCAACCCCTACACGATCACCGCGCTGGACGGAGTCGCGTACGGACTGCTGTTGTTCGTCATCGCGGCCGGACTCACGCTGATCTTCGGCGTGGCCGGCGTGTTCTCGATGGCCCATGGCACCCTCTACCTCGCTGGCGCCTACATCGCCTGGCAGCTCGCTGACGGCGGCTGGGTCGGCCTCGGCCTGGCCCTCGCCGCGGCGGTCTTGATCGGCGCCGTCGGGGGAGCGGGCCTCGCCGCTGCGGTGCGACCCCTCACGGACCGGCCGCTGGACCAGGTGCTCGCCACCCTCGGGGTGGCATACATCGCCGCCGACGGATTCAGCACCGTGTTCGGCGCCGAACCTCGCTCAGTCGACCCACCCCGCGCGCTCGCCGGGTCGGTCAGCCTCGGCGACTACCAGTACCCGGTCTACCGGCTGGGGTTCATCGCGGTCGCCGCCCTGATCGTGGTGCTGCTGATCTGGGTCGTCGAGCGTTCCCGGGCCGGAGCGGTCGTGCGGGCCGTGGTCGCCGACCCCGGCATGGCAGAGGCCACCGGACTACGCACCCGCACGGCCCGGACGGCCGTGCTGGTCGGTGGGGGAGTCCTCGCGGTCACCGCCGGCGTGCTCGGCGCCCAGGTCATCGGCCCGGCCCCCGGCGTGGACACCACGATCCTGGTCTACTCGCTGATCGTCTGCGTCGTCGGCGGCCTCGGCAGCATCCGCGGCGCCCTACTCGCCGCCCTCGGCGTCGGCCAAGTCCTCACGCTCGGCGTCGCTCTCGTCCCCGGCGCCGCAGCGTTTGTCCTTGCCGCCGCGATGCTGGTCGCGCTCACTGTCCGGCACCGTCCTGCATTTGCGGGACGGCCCGCGTGACCACCACCCTTACACCCGTACCCACCAGCGCAACGGCGCAACGGCGACCCGTCAGCCGGGCGGCGCGCCTGGTACCTGTCGCTTCGGGGATCGTCGCGGTGGCGGTGGCGCTGCCGTGGATGGTCAACGCCTACGTCGTCTCGCTCGCCGCCACCGCCTTGGTCATGGCCGTGCTCGCGATGAGCGCGCAGCTGCTGGTCGGGCTGTCCGGGCAACCACCGCTGGGACAGGCCGCGTACCTCGTCGTCGGCGCGTACACCGCCGCTACCCTCGCCACGCTGACCAGTCTTGGCCCGATCCACCTGCTCGCAGCGACCGCTGCCGGTGCCGTCGCCGCGGCCGTGACCGGCCTGGTCGCGGTGCGGGTTCGGGCCACCACCTTCCTGATGGTGACGTTCGGTGTCGGTGAACTCGTGCACGCCGCCGCCGGCCAGTGGGCGCCGGGCGGCAGCGAAGGCACCCACATTCCACCGGTGGTCGCGCTGCCCGGCCTGACACCGATGGTCCGGCCCGGCTGGGTTTACCTGTACGTCCTCGCGTGCACCCTGATCACCGGCGCTGCCGTCATCGTCCTCACCCGCACTCGCTTCGCCCTGCTCCTGCGCGGCATCGCCGCCCACGAGCCCCGCGTGCAAGCCGCCGGCCACCACACCAGCCGGCTTCTGCTCGCCGCCTACACCCTCGCCGGTGCGATCGCTGGCGCGGCCGGCGCGCTGCTCGTTACGGTGACCCGCTACGTCTCGCCCGCTGACGCCGCCATGGGCGTATCCGCCCTCGCCCTCGCCGCCGCGCTGATCGGGTCCGGCAGCATGATCGGCGCCTGCGCCGCCGCGATCCTCCTCGTGGCCGCCCGCGACTGGGCCGGCGGCCTGCTCAGCGGCCACGGCAGCACCCTGCTCGGCCTGAGCTTCCTCGCCCTGGCCTACCTGCCCCGACACCGGCTGGCCGGGCTCTTCAGCCGACGCGACCGGGGGCGGACATGAGCGCACCGCTGCTGCGACTGGACACCGTCAGCCGCGCCTATGGCGCCCGCCGAGCCGTCGACGAAGTCAGCCTCGACCTGCACCCCGGGGCCCGGCACGCGCTCATCGGACCCAACGGCGCCGGCAAGAGCACCCTGCTACACCTGATCGCCGGCACCCTGCGCCCAACGTCGGGGCGCATCCACTACGCCGGATACGACATCCACCGCTGGCCGGCCCACCGCCGCGCCCGCGCCGGCATCGTCCGCACTTGGCAGCATCCCGCTCTCGCCCGCCCGCTGACGGTCGCGCAGAACGTGCTACTCGCCGTGCCCGGGCAGCACCTGGCCGCGCTGCGACTGCCGCCCCGCGCGTCAGCGGCGGCCCTGGACGCCCTGGACCAGGTTGGGCTGGCCGAGCACGCCCAGTGGCCCACCAGCCAACTCTCGTACGGCGACCAACGCCGCCTCGAAGTCGCCGTCGCCCTGGCCGCCCAGCCCCGACTGCTCCTGCTCGACGAACCCTCCGCCGGCCTCGCCACCACCGAGGTCACCCGCCTCGCCGAGCTGATCCGCGCGCTGCCCACCGACATCGCCGTTCTGCTGGTCGACCACAACCTCGACTTCGTCACCGCGGTCGCCGACACCGTCACCGTCCTGCATCACGGCCAACACCTCACCACCGGCACCCCCAGCGACGTGCGCACCCACCCGGAGGTGCGCCGCGTGTACCTCGCCGAGGCAGACCCCGCCAAACACGTGCCCACAACGCCGGGGGCCACCGACCCGCCCGCAGCTGCGCCGCCGGTCCTGCGGGTGCGCAACTTGCGCGCTGGGCATCACGGCGCGCCTGTGCTCACCGGCGTCACCATCGATGTGCAGGCCGGGAGGGTGAGCGCCGTTGTCGGCCGCAACGGTGCCGGCAAGACCACCCTGATCAACACCATCGCTGGCCTGCACCCCGCCCTGTCGGGCACCGAGATCCTTCTGCACGACCGGCTGGTGACTGGCCTTTCTGCCCGCCGCCGCTGCCGCGCCGGCATCGGCCTCGTTCCGCAAGGACGCCGCCTGTTCGTCGGCCTCACCGTCGCCGAGCACCTCGCGCTCCCCCGACCGCATCCCGGCCGCCCCCGCACCGTCACCGCCCGGCAGATCCTCGACCTGTTTCCCGCGCTGGGCGAGCGCCGTCACCACCGGCCTCACCAACTCTCCGGCGGCGAACAGCAAATGCTCGCCTTGGCCCGCGCCCTGCTCGCCGGGCCGCAGGTTCTGCTGCTCGATGAACCCTCCGAGGGCCTCGCCCCCGCGATCGTCGGCCAGCTCGCCGCGATCATCACTGGCCTCGCGGCGACCGGCAGCGCTGTCCTTCTCGCCGAGCAGAACCTCGCCCTCGCCCTCGACATCGCGCACGACGTCGCCGTCCTCGACCGGGGCACCATCGCCCTGCACGCCCCCGCAGCAGACCTGCGTGCCGATCCCGCCCGCCTGCACGACGTGCTTGCCGTTCCTACGGAATCCCCACGATGACGACCACCGCCACCCTCCGCAGCCCGGCGAGGCGACTTCCGCACCCCGCGTACGCCCCTGCACCTGGCGGATCCGGCCCCACCAGGTGCAGGGCTGCCTCCCGCGCATCCATCGCGGGCGACGGTCGGTGGTTGGCGTCGCCGACCCGAACGGCGCCGCCGACCACCCACCCACCGTCAAGCAGGCAGAGGCGGTGACATCGTGAACGAAGACGACACCGGCCTCTGGCTGCTCACCGACCTGGCCCGCTGCACGACCTGCGAGCAGTACCTCCAGCCCTATGCCGCCGCCCCGTGTCGCCGGTTCTACGTCTGCTTCTGCCATGAGGGCCTGTACGACGCGCAGCACCTGGAAGCACTCGTCGTCGGCTTCGCCGCCGCCTACGACCGGCGCACCGCAACAACCCGGCCACTCATCACCTACCAGCGATGGCAGGAGTCCACCCGAGCCGACCTACGCCAACATCTGATCCGGCTTGTCGAGCAGGCCCTCGTCCATGGCCCCGAGTCCGTCGAGCTGCGTTGGACCCACAGCGGCACCAGCGTTCTCGCGAACCAGGGTTGAATCTAGGAGAAACCGATGACGTCCACCCAGCAGCAAAACCAGATAAGCAGCAGCACGCCGCCCGTAGACCTCACGAAGGTGTTCGACCCGATCGCGACACGTGAATTCGCGCGTATCGGAGTCCGAACCGGGCAGCGAGCTCTCGATGTCGGCGCTGGAGCTGGTTCGCTCACGCGTTACCTCGCCGGCCTGGTCGGATCGTCGGGTCGCGTCGTCGCCCTAGACGACGACGCGAAACTGCTCGACCCCACCGCGATCGTCCACGTCTACGAACGCGACCTGCGCCACGGGCTGCAACTACCCACCGAAGCCGCGCCGTTCGACCTGATCAATGCGCGCTGCGCGCTGGCGCCGCTTGCCAACCGAACCGACCTGCTCGACGAGATGATCTCCCTTATGAAGCCGGGCGGATGGCTGGTCCTCGGCGACATCGTCTACGCCCAGATGTGGGTGCACCGCGCTCCCTCCCCCGAAGACGCGGAACTACTCGCCACCGTTGTGCACCGCGTTTTGGACGTTGTCGCCAGCCAGGGCGTCGACCTGCACTGGGGCGACAGGGCAGCCTCCCTGCTGCTGCACGCCGGAATGAACCACGTGCACGCCCGCACCACCGCCCGCACCTGGACCGGCGGCGGACCCGGCTGCCAGCTCTACGCCGACCACGTCCACCACCTGGCTGACCAACTCCTCGGCGACGGTGCGACGGAAGAGGACCTGAACCGCTTCGCCGAGCTGATGGCCGACCCGATGGTGGTGCTGCGCTCCTACCAGTTCACCTCCACCATCGCCCAAAGCCCCGCCCACTAGCGCGCCGAACCAGAACGGAACCCATCGGCTGGCTGCCACTTCACGCCCACCGACGTGAGCAGCACGTGACCGGCGGCTCGCGCCTAGCCGCACAGTCCCCGCCGGCCCTTCGACGAGCGCAAGGGAACAACCATGCACCTCACGATGCCCCGGGCACCGCAACCGGCGCGAGCGCTCCACCAGATGCCCGCTCGGAGGGCAATCGACCACGCCGCCGCGCGGCAGACACTGGGTCACCTCCATGACGCCTACCAGTGGGCGGTCTACGCCCACACGCTCGCCGACCGCACCAATCACCCTGCAGAGCGCCTTGACGCGGCGGCAATGCTGGCACCCCTGGCCGCGCTGACCGGACACGCCGACCAGGCCGTCACCACCTACCGCCACCTGGTCGACCTCGCCACCGCCGAACTCGGCCACAGCCACGAGCGGACCCTGTACGCCCGAGCCGGCATGGCCGAGGCACACCACCGCGTCGGCCGCTGCGAAAAGGCAATCCGAGACCTCGCAGACGTCTACACCACTGCCACACAACGGCACGGACCCGAAGCGCCAGTCAGCTTGAAAGCGCTCACACAACTCGCGTGCCTCTACCGCGACTGCGGATGGCGCGACCTCGCCCATCGCTGCATCAGCGTCGCCACGACCACCGCCGCACGCTACCTGCCCAGAGGCGATCCACATCGCACCCGCATCGCGGACATCGATGCCACGCCCGCCAGTGAAAACCACCGCGCCGTCTGCACCCAGGCAAGACCCTCATGGCCAGCACTGTCTGGCGTGTCAACCGCGAGATCCACCTGATCAGGAGAGGAATACGCCATGCCGTCGCGGAGCACGCAGGCTAGCCCATGGACGCCTGCGTTCGTTGCCGACGCGGTCGCCGCGACGCTCAAGCGTGCCGTCGAGCACGACCTACACCAGGCGATCAGCGAGGTGGCCCGCGAGCGCGGCCTATCATCCGCCACCATCGACGAGTGGGTGGCGCGAGCCCGCTCGGTGCCAGCCGCCCCCGTCCCGCCGGGACTGGTGACCTGCCATGACTGCGATCACCCGATGATCCTGGTGCAGCTGCCCGGGGGCCCGCCGGTCTACCTGTGCATGCCCGCCTGCGGGCGCGCACCCGTGCCAGCGCAAGCGCTGCGCGACGCGGTCGCCCAAGCAGTGCTGCACCGCGCCCCCACCTCGTACCTCCCGGCAAGATTCATTACGCTGCCGCATACGCACCCGGTGGCATCCACCGCGTCGCGGTCGGCGCCGGGCACACCGACCTGCACGTCACGTGGCGATCCGAGCCCCGACAGCTCGTCGGACCCCGAATGTCCATGGCACAACGCCTCACCTACGCCCGGACCCGCGTCGAACACGGCGACCATGCGCGCGCGATCGAAGCTCTGCAAACCGGCCTGCTGCACACCGATCCCACCGACGACCTGCCCGCCCTGGATGTCGCCACCGCAAACGCCGCCGCCCTGCTCGCGGAACTCACCCTCACCAACGACGACCCCAGCGCCGCGCTGCCCTGGGCCCGGTGGGCTTGCCGTTCCTTGCGACGCCTGCGCGGCGGCACATCACCGGAGGCACGTGCCGCCCTCAAGGTCCTGGCCACCGTGTACCGCCGCACCGGCAAACTCCCCGAAGCGGCCGACTGCTACCGCGATCTCATCCGCCACCACACCCTCGCTGACGGTCCCCGGGCATTGCCCACCCTCGCTGCCCAAGCGATCCTCGCCCTCGTCCTCTATCAAGACGGGCGCTGCGTCCAAGCGCGCCAACTCCTCGCCCGGGCCACCGCCGAGCACCGCGCCGCGTACCCGGGTCACCGCGATGGCCCGCGCCTGCGCCAAGAACTAACCCGCATGCGTGCCACCTGCGTCGATCAACGCCACGGCCACCCGGACGGAGTCGACGACCCGCCACACCTCGCGGCGGCATTCACCGATGGGAGCTCAAACCATGATTCCTAGCACTAGCCGCGCTGATCAGAACAACGGCACCGACACGCCGACCGGCGGACAGCAGTGGCGCACAGCGGCGCAGACAACACTCACGCGATTACTGACCGACCAACTCGAGCGGGTCAACGTCAGCACCGGGCACCGAGTCTTAGACCTCACCGGCGCCGCCGACATCGCGCACGTGTCCCGTCTGGTCGGCGCGAGCGGACAAGTCACCGCCGTCGACGCTTCAACCGGAACGGATTCACCTGCTGATCCACGCGGCTACGACATCGTGCTCGCCCACCGTCAGCCAGACCACCTCGACGCGCTCGCACCGGTGATCGCGCTGCTCCGCTCCGGGGGCTGGCTCATCCTCGCCGGCACCATCGTCGCCCCGCCGGTCGTCTACACCGCTGTCCCGGGTGGCACCACAATCATCGACAAGGTTATCCGGGCGATCAACGCCCTTACCGGTTCGCCGGCAGCCTGTCCATCGACCGACGCCACCATTCGGCTGCTCGTCGCCCTGGGCATGGACCAGGTGTGCGCCACCAAGCATACCGAGACCAGCCGCGGCGGCGGACCCGTATGTGTCTTGTACCGCCACGCCGCCCGGCACCTGCGGGATCAGCTCACCGGCACCGTCGGGTTCACCAACGCCGAACTCGACCAGTTCGACCTACTCATGCAGGACCCGGGAGTCCTGCTACGCGTCGGCAGCAACGTCACCCTTCACGCCCGCATGGCCACCTGATGCTGACTGCCCCGCAGCCGGCAACCCCGCGTGCCTATCGGCCTAACGCAGGGTCGCGACCACCATCGGTTCGCCCGCCAATGTCTCCGACCAGCCGATCCAAGAGACGCCCGTCGCGACCGACCCGTCGCTTAGTGACCGCAGCCCTCGTTCTGTGCGGCAGGCCAATCTGACCAGGCAGTGAGAAATTGCGCTCGGACCATGGGTCGATGGCGGGCAAGCGGCGTCGCATCTACACGACGCTGCTCGCGGATCCCACGCGGACACGGACAGTGCGTGAGCTCGCCGCCACGGTGGATACCCCTTCTGAGGGCACCATTCGCCCTTCAGAGAGCACCGTCCGCGACACCTTCAACGTGCTGCTCGCCGACGGACACCTGCGGCAGGTGCCACACCGGCGATCCCTGACGGCCATGCTCACCGACCGCGGCCGACAGGCACTGACCAACCTGCTCAGCAGTGCCACCTAGCGCCTACAAGCCGACCAAACAGACCGAGCGACGTCCATGCGCATACGTCCTGCCAACCGACCACACCGACGCCGGGTCGCCTCACCGCCGAAGCGTGCCGGCGCCAGCCCTCTGACCACTTACCTATCCAGCGAGGAATCACCGCCGCGATGCCCATGTCCCGAACAACTACTCTCGCCCACCTGGTGATTGCGAGCGCTCTCGGAGTCCTGCTCACTGCCTGCCAATCAAGCACCCCCACCGGCGAAACCGGCTCGCACCCTGCGTCCGCATCACCACAGCAGCAGAGCACCACGATGCCTGCAACGGCCGCCACCGATCCCGGCCTCACCCCGCACCAACGCCTGATGACACTGGCCTCGAGCGTCGCCAGCACCCCCGCCGATGCCTCCACCGGCCTGCCGTACACCTATCTGCACACTCAGTCGTGGACCCGCGCTACCAACGTGATTACACGCTCTGATGTGCGTCGCTGGCGCCGCGACTCCGACAGCTCCGGCCGCGAGTTGACACGCCGCCTGCGCGATGTGCCTGGCCTCACCCACCGCCCGACACCGGCTGGGCGGAGTAGTTTCCCGGCAGCACCAAAGAAGACCACCCGATACCTGGCGGGCGAACTGCAGCCGTATCTGGCGGAACCGCTGCCCGTCGATGCCACCACGCTCGCCGGCTCCCTAGCACCACGCGAGCTGGCCAACGAGCCTGCCTACCCTCGCATGCTCGTCCACGGCGTCATCGGCCTCGCCACTAGCCAATATCTCAGCCAGGAGCAGCGCGCGGAGACTCTGCGCGTCCTGGCCGGCGTGCCGAACATCTCCTTCGAAGGCGAGCAGACAGACCTGGCCGGACGGGCCGGCCTTGGCTTCAGCGTGACTGCCGACGGCTCCACAACGCAGCTCATCCTCAACCCTGGCACCGGTGAAGTCCTCTCTGCCCATGAACAGGTGACCGGCGCTAGGGCGGGCCTCTTCTCCCTCGTGCTGATCCTCGAACGCGGCCGCGCCGCCACCGACACCAGCACACCTTCCTCACGACCCTGACCTAACCGGCTCGTCGGGTGGGGGAGGCATGAATTGAGCGCGCAAGATCGGCGGGGACACGGATGTGCCACCTGCGGCGTGGATCCCGCGTCCATCCCCTTAGTCACTTCTCCGTTGCCTGGAGTGACCAAGCTGCGAGCGTCAAGGGCGATGGCGTACCTCATGTGGCGGCGTGGTCACACTAGGCCGCCAACTCTCGCGCCGAGTCCGCAGGCGATTGCCTTTCGTTACGTCGGTGAGTCCCAGTGCGCGGTAAGTGACGAAAACGACTCTTTGCAGTTGATAATGGTCTACACGCGGTCATATGTTCCAACCATGAGAGAGACGGGAGAGGGGGTTCAGTGATGCGCAAGGGCGTTGAGTGGGACTAAGGTTGGCTTCACCTGTTAATGTGGACGATCTGCTGCAGAGAGGGCTCGGGTTGATGAATACGGGGGAATGATTGATGTCATCCCGGCGACGCGGGCATGCGCTGGTACTGCTGACGATCACAGTCTTTGCGGTGGCGCTCTCAAGCGTTCTGTGGGCGACGATGAACCTAAGTCAACCGACACCGTATTATTTGGTGTACCCAATCATGGGCACGGCCGTGATGGCGGTCGGTGCCGTCTTTTCGGCGCCTGTGCCGCCCCGTATACCTTTTCGGATCACGCTGACGCCGACCGCGACGCTGTTGTGCGCATCAGTCTTGCCTGTGCCGTGGGTAGTTATCTGCGCAGCTGTCGGCGTCAGCGTGGCCCGAATTCTCACACGATACCCACGTTCCGCTGGTGTGCATAAGGCTATCCACAACGTCAGCATGGATGTCGTAGCCGCCGCGCTGGCCGCCGTAACTATGCACGCTTTCGGTATACGCCCGAGATTTGAGGACTCGGGGCTGGCAACTTCCCGGTGGCAACTCTATGTACTCGGATTCCTTGTCGCAGGGATCGCGGTGCTAGCTCTACAGGAAATAGTCACGACGGCCGCAGCGACGCTGGCTACTGGACGTCCCGTCCTGACGGTTCTGCGCTACATGTGGCGTACACGACTGATCGTGGGGTTAGCCGAAGTCGGCACGGCAGGCTTGGTTTCGGTTCTCACCAGCCTTGATATGCGGGCTTTGATAGCTTTGCCTGCCGCGATGTTAGTCCTGCACCTGGTGCTGACACATCGCCTTCGGATCCGTGAGGAACGGCGCGCTTGGGAGCACCTCGCTGTGCTGAGCGATGCCTTGGCCAGCCGGGACATCGATGTCGTGATCCGGACCGCGGCTGCCGGGGCCGTGAAGCTCTTCGGTGCTCAGGCTGCGGACATCGAGATTGCCGGCGGCGGCCGGTTGGTACGTGCCGATCGCGACGCGGCGGTGGTGTTCGACGGTCCAGCGGAAGAAGTCCCTGTGTACGCCGCTGGCGCCCCGCTACCGATCGCGCACGAGATTGGTGCCAAGACGATTGGACTGCAGGGCACGTTGAGACTGTACCTTCGGGGTCCTCGCGACAGGTTGTCCGCTCGCGAGCGCTCGACTCTGCGGGCGTTTTCGGCGACGCTGTCGACGAGCCTGGACATCGCGCATGCGTACGCCTTGGTGAGGCACGAGGCGCATCATGACCGCGACACCGGCATGCCGAACCGGGCGACGCTGCTCACCCGGGTTGCTGAGAAGGCTTCGGACACCTGTCACGTGGTGGCAATCCGGCTAGAGAACTATGAGTTCCTGGCTGACGCGGTCGGTCGCGATAAGGCTCTCGTCCTGCTGAACGAGCTGGCGACACGGCTCAGCCGCACATCGAGAGACGCGGCGGAGGTCGCCCGGGTTGGCGACGCGGAGTTCGCACTCGTGATGTGGGCTACGACAGGGATGAGCGCCTACCAGCGGGCGTGCTACGCCGTGGCAACCCTGCGCCGACCCATCCACGTCGGAGGCTCGCTGCTAGCGGTCCGGGTGAGCGCAGGCATGACCTCGGGCGCCCCCGACGAAGCCGCCAATCTACTCGACGCGGCGGAGCGGGTGATGTGGTGGGCCATCCGTCGAGGCCAAGACCGTTTGGTCACGTATCAGGCTGGCCCGATCCAGAGCGTTCCGCTCGCACGAGAGCTCGACGACGCACGCATGTCGATCTCCTTCGAACCTATCGTTGATATCGCCCGCGGCAGCATCACGATGGTTCAGTCCGTGCCCCGTTGGCTGTACTCGCGCTATGACGTGCTCGCCGCCGACGGGTACGCGTACCAACTCCTTGACGACCAAGACGCGTTGGAGGGTCTCGCGGGAACCGTGCTGACCCGATCGATAGCCGCCGCCGCGACCTGGCGGAACGCGCTCCCGGACGCTGCGCTGGTCGTGCCGATCCCCGCTCGCGCCGTGACACCCCGGTTCGTCGATCGGTTGCGAGAGGCGCTGCAGGGCAGCCTGGCGGGCTCCTCGCTCGTGCTCGCACTAGGCCAGCCAGCGGATCTACCTCCCGGCGATGCCTCGGAGCAACTCCGTGATTTGGGTGTCCGACTGCTGTTAGAGGACTACGGCAGTAGCACACGGAGCATTGAGTCGCTGAACGCGGCACCGTGGCACTTTCTGCGAGTGCACCCGGCCTACGCGCTGGACGCGGGTTGGCGCCCCGCGCGGTCGGTAATCCGCGCGGCCGTTGACCTAGCGATCGATCTCGACCTAGCAGTCATCGCACCGGGCATCGCCAGCGACGAGGAGCGACGCGAACTAGCTGCTCTCGGTTGCGCCCTCGGAAGCGGCCCGCATTTCGGCGGCGAGATGTTCCCGTCCCAGATCAGGGACCACGCGACCCTCTGGCGGCCGTCAGGTTTGGACGCCGCTGGAGCGCAGGTCCTGCCGCTCCGTCTACGCCGCGCCGGCCCAGCCGTTTCGAGTCACAGCCCTGTTCAGCGGGGTGATCGGGAAACTATCGAAGGCCGTGGACCCAGGTTCCTCGGGCCGCGAGCCGTAGGCCACCGGGCTCCAGCGAGCGAGTTCCGCAGCGACGAGGGGGGAGTCATGTAGCGCAAGTCCCACCAGCGCCAGGCGGCGGGCCTCCGCGCGAATGTCGTATGCGGCAAGCCGTCGCTGAGGTAACGGTGGAACATCGTCCGAGGGTGACTCTGTTTGATGGCGCCGTAGGGCCACCGCCACCTGAGCCGCCTCAACCACCGCAGCCGTACCGGTGGCATCTAATTGATAGCGCTGGGCACGCTGGGCCGCGCTGTCGTGTACCTGCCGCGAGTACCACGGACGCAGCAACCGCAATGCCTCGTGCACCTCAACGACCCGCCGGTATCGCTGGCGGCTGCCGCCAATTTCTACCGGGACCCTTTCAGCAGTAGTGGTGGTAATGATCGCGGCCTCGGGCATGCCCGCTCGTAGGGTCATCCACAGCTGGTTGACCTGCCAGTCCGTTCGACGATCGGTCCACCAACTCGTTGGCCACCACAGCCGCTGGGTACGGATCGAGTTGGCGGTGCCGGAGGTCATTGTCCGGCTCGCGAGCGTCGCAGCGTTGGACAGCCGCTGGAAGAGCAGGTCTGCTGCCAGCTCGGCTTCAGCCTCAACGGCTGCGTCGACCTCGGCATGCAGGGCGTCGCCACCGTGGTTGAGGACAAGGTGAGCCAGCTCGTGCAGGATGCCTTGCGTCCGAGGCAGCATCGGTAGGGCCGAGTCAACAATGATGACGTCTGCGTGCTCGAGCTTGATGAGAAACGCAGAGGGGAGGTCCATACCGAGGCGTTCGCCGCGAAGGTGGATCGGGCGGCCACGGCCGTGGGCGATAGCCTCGCACCAGGCATCGACGGTGTATGGAGCGGGCGGAGGCGGCAGCCCGGCATTCCGCAGGCGCCGTGCGATGCGGCCGCGTGCCCAAATCATGTGGGCCTCCTGGCAATACAATCAGTATGTGACCAGAGCCCCAGCGACGGTCGCCGGCGATGTGAAGACGGCCGTCCAATGCTCAGGTGAAGCCGCTGAGCGCGACGGTCTGCGGGGACAACGTACTGGGAAGGAGCGCGGCTCCCTCTGTGCCACGTGTGGTGCTGTTGCAGGTCGCTGGCAGGAGTGTCGGCCAGGATCGGCAGTGGCCCCGAAGTCTGCTGCTCCGAGGCCACTGACGCCAGCTCGCTTCGACGCAGGGGTGCCGCGTGACGGCATCCGCCGAGGCATGTGCCCCGCGGGTTTCTGCCTGGCGCAGGCTCTCCGGCGCGCATCGCGCATCCCCCCGATCCCGCTTCTAGATGCGCTGCCCGTCTCCGATCCGGCATCGCCGGTTCCGCCAGGTGTCGAAACAACGGACACCTGTTGCAACACTATGGTTGTCCGATACCGTGTCACTGCCACAGCAGTGGCCGTGCCTAAGCAAGCTTTGCACCGGGCGGTACGGCTCCGCAACTGTTGTGGTCGAAAATTCACCTTGCCCACGATAGTGGCGCGTCGACGAGCTGGGGAGTGACCATGACGGACTCTGGGGGTGGACCAGGGTCGCACCCTTCGGCTGGGCCAGGGTCTGGACGCTCCACGTTCGCGGGCCGGCTCCAAGCTCTGTTCGACGAACGCCTGAAGAAGGACACGGAGAAGAAGTTCACGCCGGAGGAGGTCTCCGCCGCCACAGGCCTGTCGGTGTCCTATCTGAACTATCTCTTGAGCGGTGAGCGGGACAACCCCACCATGAAGAACATCCAGCGTCTGGCTGACTTCTGGGGGGTTAGTCCGAGCTACTTCTTCGACTCGGCCGAGCCTGCGGACCATGCTTCGGCTCCCGAGGCGGACCCTGACCTCGCTCAGATCACAGTCCTGGCGCGAAACCTACCTCCCGGCATGCCAAGGGCTACCTTGCGGGCGATTGTTGAGCAGGTTGCCGCTTTGGAGGCGCGGCGGAACCCCCCGCCGCGTCGCGGCGGTCGACCCGGTTCCACCTGACACGCCTGAACTAAACGGCAAGGCTCCTGGTCGGCGTGGACGCGCCGTCGGTCAAGCCAGCACAAGGAATATCGGCATCGAGATGACCAGGCCCGCGCCGGTGCCAGCCAACACCTGAGCAGGCGTGTGGTCGCGCAGCCGGATGCGGGACCAGCCGATAAGGGCAACAACCGGGACAGCGAAAAGCAGCAGCGGTGGACCAAACACGCTTACCAGCACGGCGGCCGAACCAGCGGCGACTGCTGCGTGCACGCTGATCTTCCAGACAAGGTTGACCGCGGTCAAGGTCAGTCCGATGGCGAACGTCGCGACGACCAAGGCCGTCAACGGACGGGGCGCGCCGAAGCCAATCAATACCGCAAGTCCGCCCAGGACCGACAACAAACCCCACACCATTGGTGCTCGGCGCTGCTCTCTGAGCCCGACGTGCCGGTCGGTGAGCTGACCTCGACGGACACCGAGCCAGACGACGCCCCTCGGAAAAACCGAGCAGAACAGCGCAGCCATCAGGCCCCAGGCGAGTCCGAGGCGAGCGGGAGCTGCACTTTGGATCCCGATGACGATCGGCATAGCACCCGTGAGAACGGTCGGAGCGAACACCTCTGTCGCTACGCGCGCCACTCTGTCGGTGAGGTTGGGGCGCTGGGGCAGGTCGATCGTTACGTTCAAGGAGTACGCCTCTCCGTGGACGCGCCCTCATCTCAGCGGGGCGGGCGAGCTGCGATTCGCCCCGTTTGGCGATGCTTTAGGACACTCGTTTGTGGAAGTTCCATGGCTGCAAGCGGTAGAGGGGGTGCCTCCGGAGCGTGTTGGTGGCTATGCTGCCCCCTTAGCGTCTCGCCACTATTGTGGTCGGCTCTTGAGCGTAGTCACTGAGCGGCCACTTAGTGGGGCCGGGGCGCTGCTCGGCGCGCGGTGTGCCTCGGCGCGCCCGCCTCAGGAGGTGAAGGTATGTGGCGGCGGCAAGAGCGCCGGGCTGAGTGGTTGCTCCGTCGGGTGGCGGTTGAGCTGCCCGTGCCGTTGACGGTCCAGTCCTTGATCGCGGCACTGGAGGCTGCACGAGACCGGCCGATCCAGCTGGTCGCGATGACATCTCAGACCTCGACCCTGCCGTGCGGCCTGTGGGTGGCGACGCCCGAAACGGACTACGTCCTCTACAGCAGGGCGACGTCGATGGTCTTGGAGGTGCAGACCCTCCTGCACGAGCTCATGCATATGGCACTGGATCACATAGGCAGTCCTGTAATAGACGGGGCCGGCGAGGTCATGGCTGAAGTGTTCAGCGTCGAGGGCGTCGACTCTGTCATGGCTCGATCGCCAAGGACCTATGACCAGCAGCAGGAGCGAGACGCTGAGGTGGTCGCGACATACCTCGGGGCGCGGTTGGATGGCCTAGGGGATGTTGTCAACGTCGCTGGCCTTCACGAAGACGCCGCCGCAGTGGTGTACCGCATCGCTGCGGCTTTGACGGACTAAACGGGGCCCAACATGCTGGTGGCGATCGGTCATATAGTCACAGCGGTGCTCGCTATGGCGGCGTTTCTGATCAAGCTCGGAGCGCTGAGGCGAGACCCTGATGATCCCAAAATCCAGGCGAGCGTGGCAATCTGCCTTGGCTGCGCAGTGGCCGTCATCGTGGGCTGGGAGCCGGTGTATGCCGCAGTCGATCAGGCCACCGGTATACCGAACGTCACGAAGGTCCTGGAGAACGGCTCCGTTCTGGTAGTGGCTGCTGCGGTGCAGATCTTGTTTTTATACCTCGGTGACCCGGAGAAGGCCCCGCGCCGGCTCCGGGTCCGGTTGGTGCTGCTTACCGCCGTACTTTGTCTGATGGTAGCCATGTTTGCGGCGGCCGACGTCCCTGTCTCCGAACCTCTGCATTTCGCGGAGAGGTATGCGGAACTGCCGGAAATCGGCGTTTATATGCTGGGCTATTTGATTTTCCTAGCTGTGGCAATTGGCGACATTTTGCGAATGTCGATCCGCTACGCGAAGTTCGCCGAGCGACGGCTGCGTGTGAGTATGAGGCTGCTCGCGATTGGCGCCACTTTCGGTGCCGGATACGTAGTGCACAAAGGTCTCTTCATTGCCTTGAAGCTACGAGGCATCGAGCCCCCGTGGTCTGAACCGATCGTGTCGCAGGCGCTAATCACGTTAGCCTTGCCGCTAGTGTGTATCAGTCTCGTATTTTCATCCGCATGGAAATTCGCTGATGCGGTGCGAGCGCTGCCCCGACGACGTCGCCTGTATCGGCGACTGCATCCACTGTGGTACGTCCTTTTCCAGGCAACGCCTACTATCGCGCTTGACCCTCCTCGTAGACCCGAGCGGGCCAGAGGTGTACTGCTGAGCGCCGGGCAGCACTTATATCGGCGATGTGTAGAGATTGCCGACGGCCTACAAGCGCTCGGCCCGCTGGACGCAGGAGTCATTGCTGAGGCGAAGCGAAGTGCGGCAGGCGCCGGCTACAGCTTCGACCGGGCTGCGGCGGCTGGCGAGGCGGCGGCAATTCTAGCCGCCATGCGGAGGCTCAATTCACCGGCAAAAGCCGGACCGGAACTGCAGGATGAGCCCGGTCTGGAGCCGCAGGAATCGCTTATTTCACATCCGGATATTGAGGCCGATGCGCAGCGGCTGGCCTTAGTGTCCGACGCGCTCGACGAGCTGCTGGCAAGGGATTCCAATAGCGCGGCGGCAGTGCCCGCGAATCGAAAGTAGGAGAAATCTTGACTGACCAGCGGACAGCTGCCGGCAGCGTCGACTTCGGTCGCGCCACCGTCGCCCGTATCTACGACTACCTTCTCGGTGGTGAGAGGAACTTTCCCGCTGATCGGGCGGCCGCGCATCAGCTCCTGCAGGCCGTCCCAGAGGCTCGGGATATTGCCTGGTCGAATCGCCTGTTCCTGCGCCGCGCCGTCCATGTGCTCGCCGAGACCGGCATCCGTCAATTCCTCGACCTAGGCTCGGGCATTCCTACTCAAGGTAACGTTCACGAGGTCGCGCAAGCAATCGCTCCAGACAGCCGGGTGCTCTACGTCGACATCGACCCCGTCGCGGTCGTCGCATCCAACGAAATCTTGATGGGCGGCCCGCACCGCGCGCTGGAAGGCGATTTCACGCAGCCTGAGCTTCTACTGGACACCCTCACCGACAGTGACCTTGCAACGGTGATTGACCTGAACAGGCCGGTCGCAGTGCTCTACTGCGCGGTGCTCCAGCAAGTGCCCGACAATCGGATAGATGCCGTTATCGCACCCATCCGAGACCGGCTTGCTCCCGGAAGCGCGATGGTCATTTCGCACCTGAGCGCCGCAGACGTAACCGACGCCTATGACGAGACAACCGTCTCCACGGCAAAGAGTGTGTTCAGAGCGCAGGCGGCCACCGAAATTACACTCCGAACGGACGCACAGCTCGGCGCTCTGTTTGGTGACTTCACCATCATGGCCCCCGGACTGGTGCCACTCAGCGATTGGCGTCCAGAGTTGAGTGGGCCTGACCCCTACGCCACCGCACCGACTCGGTCGCCGATGCACGGAGCCGTCGCTACGCGCTGACGTCTGACCGCCGGAAGCGCCGGCGCTGACCAGCCAGGTACCGGTACTGGTCGAGATGCCTCCGTCGGACCGAAGCCGTCCGGTCGATGACGTAGTGACGAGGGAGCCGCGACCAGCGGGGATTTGAGGCCTGGCGCTCTCCCGTCCCTCGTCGACGCAATGAGCTAGGCCAGGTGTCGGTGGCTTCGGTCATAATCGCCTTCATGAGTCATGGTTCGGGATGCCCCAACTGCGGGCAGCTCAACAGCCGGCGACCGTTACCTGCCATCTACGCGGCTGGGATACGAGTGGCGCGGACCCGCACCACGTATGGCGCCCGCAGCTTCGTAGCGGTTGGGCGCAGCGTCACGGTGTCGGCGAGCACGTTGTCGCATCAGGTTCGACCGCCTGCGCAGCCGAGGTCGTCTCGGCTGCCGTGGGCGGTGTCCGCGGTGTGTGCGGTCCTGCTGTTCTTCCTCGCCTTCGGCGCCACAGCGGCCTCTGCGGACGAGAGGGCGGCAGCCGGCTTTGTTATGAGCTTGCTTGCGATGGTGGGTGTACCTGCGACGGTGCTTGCTGTCGTTCGGGGCCGGCTAGAGCGTTCCCGGGGGCCTTACAGTCGCCGGGCGTCTGCGGTCTGGGGTGAAGGATCTCTCTGCCAAAGCTGCCTTCAGGTGCTACTGCCTGTGCCGGGTGCGGCAAAGGAGGCGGTTGTGCCGGTCGGTGGGTTGCATCGAGCGCTGGCGGAGATCGCGGCTGGGCGGTGGCCGCTTGCGCACCGGACCGCGGCACCGTCCTGACGCTCAGATGGCCCGGCTCCAGAGGTCGCGCAGCGGGGCCCATGTTGAACCTAGGCCCTCAGTCCAGTAGGCCAGGAAGACTCCGGCGATTGGCTTGTTGGCATCGCTCCACCAGATTGCTGCGATGCTTTGTCCGGCTTGCGGGCCGGAAGGAACCTTGTATGCGTACTCGATGTAATAGGCGTCGTGCGAGCTGGTGCTGCGGGTAGTGGGTGGGGTGGCGCCGGGAGTGAGTCGTGGGGCGTTGGCGGCCTGGGCGGCGTATCTCGCCTGCGCGGCGTCTCGGTCGGCGATCGTGCGGTAGGAGATCCAGTAGGTGGTGACGATGCCGGCAGCGCAACGGGTGCGGCTCTGCTCTCCGGTGCCGGCCTGAGGGCCGCCGGTGCTGGTGTCGGCGATGCAATCGCTCACTTCGCCCAGCCAGGGGGCCGCGAACTCAGCAACCACCGGTGACAGGAACCGGCCCTTATTCACGACGGCTTGGCGCTGAGTAAAGAGATCGCCACGGGTTGTCGGATGCTCAGGATGAGCTGTGGCCGGAGTCTGCGGCTGCGGTGAACCGGTCCATAGCCCGCGACCCAGAGTGATGACAACAGCTACGAGAACCGCGAGGGCGGCGGCTACAGCAAGTACCGGCCGTCGCAACCCTCGCCTGGTTTCGGACTCGAGTGTCGCGTTTGCTGACGTGTGCGAGCGTGCGCTTGCTGCGGCGACGCCACCAATGCTATCGGCTCCTGGTGGAGGCGTCGGTGTCAGGGCTGGCGCCCGGCCAGGCGCGTCAGCCGGCACGTCATCCTGTGCTGTCGGCCAGATCGCCTGGTCCGGGCGCTGCTCTGTCACTGGTTACCCTCCTGAATCGCGTGGACGCTCGGATACGGAAGTTCGGTGTTCCCGGCGGTCAGTCGGTTCGTCGGCGACGACCGGCTGCGACCAAACCGATGCCGGCGACCAGGGCCGTTGCCCCGATTCCGACGATCGGGGCAACGGCCGAGCCCGTAACGGGCAGCGACGGACCAGACGGCCCGTCAGCGGAGTTCGTGTCTCTCCCCGGTTTGTCATACCGCGCCGTCGAGTCTTCGCCGTCGGTCGGGCCCGTCGATGGCGCAGGAGAGCTGCGGGTCGGTTTGGGTGCCGGCGGCGACTTCGTTGGCGGCTTGCTCGGCTCGGGCCCGGGGGGTGGTG
>NZ_QGSZ01000244.1 GCF_003857055.1 Micromonospora inaquosa
GGGACCACCTTGCCCCGGCCGGAGAAGCGGCGTCCCACACCGATCATCGGCTGCTCCACCCAGCGGTAGAGCAGATCGGCGGCGAGCAGGCTGAGCACGGTGGTGGCGACGAACAACCGGGTGCTGTGCCCGGCGTACGACGGCACCAGCGCGATCACCGTCGTCATGGCGAGGTACTGCACCAGGTAGAGCGAGTAGGAGCGTTCGCCCACGAACACCAGCGGTCGCCAGGAGAGCACCTTCGTCGGCAGGCCCGAGGCGAGCATGGCGGGGAGCAGCACCGCCACCGCCACCGCGTACACGCCGATCATCAACTCCGAGTGACCGTCCTCGGCGGGCGGCCAGTACGGCAGCGACAGGTGCACCGCGACGAACCCGACGAACACGGCGAGGGACGCCACCGGACGGGTCAACGGCCGGAACAGCGCGTACCCCCGGGGGTGGTGCATGACGACCGCCAGCAGGCAGCCCACCAGGATCGACACGTAGTGGATCGGCCAGTAGGGCCAGTCCTTCTCGAACGGGATCAACGCGACAAGAGCGGCGATGGCCAGCAGCGTCACCGCCATCCGGCGCAGAACCGCGGCCCTGACGAACACGAAGGCGAGCAGCGGCCACACCAGGTAGAACTTCCACTCGATCGCGATCGTCCAGGAGTGCGGGAACGCCTGGTTCGGCGCGAACTCGTTGACCATGAGCAGGTAGTACGGCATCGACTCGCGGAGCCTCCCGCTGGCGCCGTTGAGGTGCGCGAGGGCGTACATCGCGGCGAGCACCACCAGGTAGACCGGCAGGATCCGGAAGACCCGCCGGATGTAGAAGGACCGCAGCGACACCCGTCCCCGCGACTCCTCCTCGCGCAGCATCAGCGTGGTGATCAGGAAGCCGGACAGCACGAAGAACAGTTGGACGCCGACCCAGCCGGACAGCCAGGTCCATCGCGGCCCCCCGAAGTGGAAGGCCACGACGATCACCGCGGCGATCGCGCGGAGCCCGTCGAGGGCAGGGAACCGGCGCATCGCTCGGTATTCGGCGTAACTTATCGTGGCCACCCGCTGAATTCTGGGGAGCGGTACACAACGCGTCAAGGCGGCCCCCCGCACCCTGGTCGGGTTCGCCACTACTCGAAGGCGCGGAGGTGGGCGCGTCGAGTATCGTTGAGCACCGAAAGGCGATGACCCGGCCATCACCGGTGAGCCTCCGGAAGAACAGCCGGGCAACCGGCCCAGTAGAACCGGACGGGTGTGGCCCGTCACAGCCAGCAATGAGCGGGCGGTCGTTCCTGACCGCCAAGCGGGGTGGTACCGCGGGCCACCCGGGAGCGCCGTTCCAGGCGTACCCGGAGGGATCGTCCTCGCAGACCCACGTTGAGTGAGCTGCGAGGAGAGCGACCCCCGATGGCCTATCCGTTGCACGACCCGACCGCCGCCGGTGTGCCGGCGAGCCCGGACCTGCCCGCGGTCGAGCGCCGGGTGCTGGAGCACTGGACGGCCGACAAGACCTTCGAGGCCAGCATCGAGGCCCGTCCCGCCGGCACGGACGGCAAGAACGAGTACGTCTTCTACGACGGTCCGCCCTTCGCCAACGGCCTGCCGCACTACGGTCACCTCTTCACCGGCTATGTGAAGGACGTGGTGCCGCGCTACCAGACCATGCGCGGTCGGCACGTCGAGCGGCGCTTCGGCTGGGACTGCCACGGCCTGCCCGCCGAGGTGGTGGCCGAGAAGCAGCTCGGCATCACCAGCAAGGCGGAGATCATCGACCTGGGCGTGGACCGGTTCAACGAGGCCTGCCGGGCCTCGGTGCTGGAGTTCACCCAGGACTGGGAGCGGTACATCAACCGGCAGGCCCGGTGGGTCGACTTCACCAACGACTACAAGACCCTCGACCTGGACTACATGGAAAGCGTCATGTGGGCCTTCAAGACCCTGCACGACAAGGGTCTGATCTACGAGGGCTTCCGGGTCCTGGCGTACTGCTGGCGCTGTGAGACCCCGCTGTCGAACACCGAGACCCGGATGGACGACGTCTACCGGGACCGGCACGACCCCACCCTG
This sequence comes from Micromonospora inaquosa, assembly GCF_003857055.1. Taxonomy (GTDB): domain Bacteria; phylum Actinomycetota; class Actinomycetes; order Mycobacteriales; family Micromonosporaceae; genus Micromonospora; species Micromonospora inaquosa. The sequence goes on from NZ_QGSZ01000244.1 coordinate 2,058, forward strand.
TCGGTGTGGTTCGGCCTGACCGCCGACGAGTCCGCCCCGGAACTGGTGCGGGGGCCGGTCAAGCTGGGCGTCTGGACCACCACGCCGTGGACCCTGCCGTCGAACCTGGCGCTCGCCGTCGGCCCGGACATCGAGTACGCCGTGCTGGAGCGCGAGGGTCAGCGATACGTGGTCGGCGCGGCGCGGCTGGCCGCGTACGCCAAGGAGCTGGAGTCCTACGAGCAGGTCGGCACGGTGTACGGCCGGGACCTGGTCGGGCGCCGCTACACGCCGTTGTTCGACTTCCTCGTCGAGCAGGCCGGGGAGAACGCCTACCAGGTGCTCGGCGCTGAGTTCGTCACCACCGAGGACGGCACCGGGATCGTCCACCTGGCTCCGGCCTTCGGTGAGGACGACCAGAACGTCTGCAACGCCGCCGGCATCCCCACCATCGTGACGGTGGACGACCACACCCGGTTCACCGCGCTGGTCCCGCCGTACCAGGGTGAGCAGGTCTTCGACGTCAACAAGCCGGTGATCCGGGAGCTGAAGGACCGGGGGGTGGTGCTCAAGCAGGACACCTACACCCACTCGTACCCGCACTGCTGGCGCTGCGACACCCCGCTGGTCTACAAGGCCGTGTCGTCGTGGTTCGTCGCGGTGACGAAGTTCCGGGACCGGATGGTCGAGCTGAACCAGGAGATCAACTGGACGCCGGGCCACATCAAGGACGGTTCGTTCGGCAAGTGGCTGGCCAACGCCCGGGACTGGTCGATCAGCCGGAACCGGTTCTGGGGCTCGCCGATCCCGGCGTGGAAGTCCGACGACCCGAACTACCCGCGTCTGGACGTCTACGGCTCGCTGGCCGACATCGAGCGGGACTTCGGCGTACGCCTGACCGACCTGCACCGGCCGGCGGTGGACGACCTGGTCCGCCCCAACCCGGACGACCCGACCGGGCAGTCGATGATGCGTCGCGTGCCGGAGGTGTTGGACTGCTGGTTCGAGTCCGGGTCGATGCCGTTCGCCCAGGTGCACTACCCGTTCGAGAACGCGGACTGGTTCGAGCACCACTATCCGGGTGACTTCATCGTCGAGTACATCGGGCAGACCCGCGGCTGGTTCTACACCATGCACGTGCTGGCCACCGCGCTGTTCGACCGGCCGGCGTTCCGCAACTGCCTGAGCCACGGCATCCTGCTCGGCTCGGACGGCCGCAAGATGTCCAAGAGCCTGCGCAACTACCCCGACGTCTACCACGTCTTCGACGCGTACGGCTCGGACGCGATGCGCTGGATGCTGATGTCGTCGCCGGTGCTACGCGGTGGGGACATGGCGGTCACCGAGGCGGGCATCCGCGACGCCGTTCGGCAGGTGCTGCTGCCGCTGTGGAACGTGTGGTATTTCTTCACGCTCTACGCCAACGCCGACGGGTACCAGGCGCGGCGGCGCACCGACTCCACCCACCTGCTCGACCGGTACGTGCTGGCGAAGACGAACGAGCTGGTGTCGACGGTCGGCGCGCAGATGGACGCGTACGACATCTCCGGTGCCTGCGCCACCGTCCGGTCCTACCTGGACGCGCTGACCAACTGGTACGTGCGCCGGTCCCGGGATCGGTTCTGGGCCGGCGACGCGGACGCGTTCGACACGCTGTCGACCGTGCTGGAGACGCTCTGCCGGGTGGTGGCGCCGCTCGCGCCGCTGACCGCGGAGGAGATCTGGCGTGGTCTGACCGGGGAGCGTTCGGTGCACCTGACCGACTGGCCGGAGGCGAGCGAGTTCCCGGCCGACCACGAGCTGGTCGCCGCGATGGACAACGTCCGGGCGGTCGCCTCGGCGGCGCTGTCGCTGCGCAAGGCGAAGGGGCTGCGGGTGCGCCTGCCGCTGTCGAAGCTGACAGTGGCCTCGCCGGCGGCGGAGCAGCTGCGGCCGTTCGCCGACCTGGTCGCCGACGAGGTCAACGTGAAGGCGGTGGAGTTCAGCGCGGAGCTGTCCGCGTACTGCGAGCAGGTGTTGACGGTGGTGCCCCGGGCGCTCGGCCCGCGGGTCGGCAAGCAGGTGCAGCAGGTGATCAAGGCGGTCAAGGCGGGCGACTGGGAGCTGGTCGACGGCGCCCCGGTGGCCGCCGGCGTCACCCTCGCCGAGGGCGAGTACGAGCTGCGCCTGGTCGCCGCCGACGCCGAGCACTCCGCGCCGCTGCCGGGTGGCGAGGGCGTGGTGGTGCTGGACACCGACGTCACTCCGGAGTTGGCCGCCGAAGGGTTGGCCCGCGATGTGGTGCGGGTCGTGCAGCAGGCCCGCCGGGACGCCGACCTGGACGTCTCGGACCGGATCGTGGTGTCGGTGTCGGCGTCCGACGAGGTACGCGCGGCGGTGGCCGCGTACATCGACTTCGTGTCCGGTGAGGTCCTGGCCGACTCGGTGGACTTCGCCGAGGGCCTCGACGGCTTCGCCGGCGAGGTGGGCGAGGGCGAGCGGGTGACGGTGGTCGTCCGTCGTTCGTAAGCGTGGGTACGGACGCCTCCACACCTCCGTCGGCGGAGTGTGGAGGCGTCCGCTACGGTGACACCGCCTGCTCGCACCTCATCTGCCGGAGGACCAGTGCCCCTGCTCTACACCATCGGCAAGCTGACCGTGGCGCCCACGCTGCGGGTGGCGTTCCGCCCGACCGTGGAGGGGCTGGAACACGTGCCGGAGACCGGCGGCGCGATCTTCGCCGGCAACCATCTCTCGGTGGCCGACGAACTGTTCCTCGGCACGGTGGTGCCCCGGCACCTGGCGTTCTGGGCCAAGTCGGAATATTTCAAGGGCACCGGCGTGAAGGGTGCGATCTCCAAGTTCGTCCTCACCGGCCTGGGCGCGATCCCGGTCGAGCGGGCCGGTGGTCGGGCGGCGTTGTCCGCGTTCGACGCGGCGATCCCGGCGCTCAAGGGCGGTGACCTGGTGGTGGTCTACCCGGAGGGCACGCGCTCTCCGGACGGCAAGCTCTACCGGGGGCGTACCGGCGCGGCCCGCCTGGCGATCTCGGCCGGCGTGCCGATCATTCCGGTCGGCATGATCGGCACGGACAAGGCGCAGCCGATCGGTGCCCGGGTGCCCCGGCCGGGCACCGCCAAGATCACGGTGCGATTCGGCAAGCCGCTGGACTTCACCGGCCGGCCGGACGACCGCACCTCGCTGCGGCAGATGACCGACGAGCTGATGAGTGAGATCCAGAAGCTCACCGGCCAGGAGTACGTGCCCCGCTACGCCCCGCCGCGCGCTCACCCGGACCCGACCCGCGACGCCTGACAGCTCTCCCCCCGGCCTCTGGCCCCGGCCTCGGCCAGCGGGGCTGATCGACCGCCTTCTACTTTGTCGTCTCGGCGCGATGTGACGTTGTGTCACGGCGCGTGTGTCGTCCGGCCGAACGACTGAGGGCCCGGCTCAGCCCCGTTCGGGTTGGACGATCTGGGCGCGCAGGGTGGCCAGCAGTTCGGCACTGTCAGTGACGGAGAGTCGGGTGAACACGCCGGTGGCGATGCTGCCGTGGTCGACCGACGTGCAGACCACCACGTCACTGCCGTCGGCGCTACCCACCGCGCATCGTTCGTACCGGCCCCGCACACCGGTGTCCACGCTCTGCGGGGCGCTCAGTGCGTACCGCTCGGTGAGCCGGCTGATCTCGGCGTCCGCGTCCGACTCCGGACTCAGCCGGAAGCCGGTGCCACCGAAGACCGTCACCCGCTTGCCGCCCGTCGTGCTGTAGACGCCCGCGAACGTGTCCTCGGCCAGCAAGTGCTCGTTGCGTACCTCGTTCTCCAACTTCTTGGCAGTCTTGGCGCTGTCGCCGTCCTGCCGCAGGCGCAGGTCGGCCACCTGTTCGGGTAGTGCCGCGCGGGCCGGGTACTGGGCCGAGATCGGGAACCCGTAGTAGGCGGGGCAGCCGCAGCAGCAGGCCAGGGTGAGCAGCAGCAGCCACGGCCAGCGGCGACGTCGACGGACCGGCACGTACCCCTTAGGTGCCTGCCAACCCGGCGACACCGGTGGTGGGGCGGCGGATCGCCGACCTCGGCGCTGCTTGGGCGGCCGGGGTGGTGCCGGAGGTGGTGCGGGCGGCGACAGGGGCCGGCTCGGCGTCATCGGCCTGGGTGCGACCTGCGGCGGCATGGGCGCGGTCTGCGGCGGCCTGGGTGCGGCCTGTGGCGGCATCGGGGCGGCCGGCGGCGACACCGGATGCGACCCGACCGGGGGAGCGGGTGGCCCGGACCACTGCCGGGTCGCAGGCGGCACCGGGTAGCCCAACGTCGGTGGCAGCGGGGGCAGCTCGGCGGACGGCAGGTCCCAGCCGCCGGTGTCCACGCCGGCCCACGGGTCAACCGGAGTCTGGTGCTCCGGCGATGAGACGGGCACCGGCGGTGGCGGGGTCGGCTCGGCCGACTCGCCCCAGACGCGCCGACGCGGCAGCGGCGGCGGCACCGCGGCCGAGCCGCTCCACCGGGGCGCGGGCGCGGGGACGTCAGCGGTGGCGGCGGGCTCGGGCTGCTGCGACGACTCCGGGGCTGCGGGCTGATCCGATGGTTCCGGCCGGTCCGGTGGTTCCGGCTGCGCCGATGCGTCCGGCTGGTCCGGTGGTTCCGGCTGCGCCGATGCGTCGGGCTGCGCCGACGAGTCGGGCTGCTTCGGCGGTACGGGTGGGGAGGTCGGCTCGTCGGCGACCGCCGGACTCTGGTCCGGCTCCGCGCCCGGGGTGCTCCCGTCGGCCGGCCGTGCTCCCGGCTGGGGCTCGGGCATCGCGGCAATCTCCTCTCGCGCCGGTCCGAGGTTAGTACCGTGTCGCCACCGTCGCCGAGCGGGCGTCAAGGCGGGTGCGAGGGCGGGGCGTGATGGCGGGGCGCGATGGCGGTCGGTGCGTCCTGGCGGCGTGCGCGCGATCGGCGCCGGGCGAACGCGTACCCTTGGGCATCATGAGTGCCCCGTCCACGACGCCGCGCGCGGCCGCGACCAATTCCGTGTGGTCCCAGCTTGAGCCGCTGCTGCCCCAGGTCTCCAAGCCAATCCAGTACGTCGGCGGCGAGTTGGGTGCGGTGACGAAGGACTGGGACACGGCGACCGTCCGCTGGGCGCTGATGTATCCGGACGCGTATGAGGTGGGCCTGCCCAACCAGGGCGTGCAGATCCTCTACGAGGTGCTCAACGAGCTGCCCGACACGCTCGCCGAGCGGACGTACGCGGTCTGGCCGGACCTGGAGACGCTGATGCGCACGCACGGCGTGCCGCAGTTCACCGTCGACGCGCACCGGTCGGTGCGTGGGTTCGACGTGTTCGGCCTCTCCTTCTCCACGGAGCTGGGTTACACGAACATGCTCACCGCGATCGACCTGGCCGGCATTCCGATGCTGGCCGCCGACCGCACCGACGCCGACCCGGTGATCGTGGCCGGCGGGCACGCCGCGTTCAACCCGGAGCCGATCGCCGACTTCATCGACGCCGCGGTGCTCGGCGACGGCGAGGAAGCGGTCCTCGAAATCACCGCGATCGTCCGAGAGTGGAAGGCCGAGGGTTCGCCCGGTGGCCGCGACGAGCTGCTGCTGCGGCTGGCCCGCACCGAGAGCGTCTACGTGCCGCGCTTCTACGACGTCGACTACCTGCCGGACGGCCGGATCCAGCGGGTCGTACCGAACCGGGCAGACGTGCCGTTCCGGGTGCACAAGCGCACGACGATGGACCTGGACGCCTGGCCGTACCCGAAGAAGCCCCTCGTGCCGCTGGCCGAGACGGTGCACGAGCGGTACGCCGTGGAGATCTTCCGGGGCTGTACCCGGGGCTGCCGGTTCTGCCAGGCCGGGATGATCACCCGGCCGGTGCGGGAGCGGTCGATCACCACGGTCGCGCAGATGGTCCGCGACGGGCTGGAGTTCTCGGGCTTCAACGAGGTGGGCCTGCTGTCGCTCTCCTCGGCCGACCACTCCGAGATCGGCGACATGTGCTCGGGCCTCGCCCAGCAGTACGAGGGCACGAACGTCTCGCTGTCGCTGCCGTCGACCCGGGTGGACGCCTTCAACATCGACCTCGCCCAGGAGCTGTCCCGCAACGGGCGGCGCACCGGCCTGACCTTCGCCCCGGAGGGCGGGTCGGAGCGGATCCGCAAGGTCATCAACAAGATGGTGACGAAGGAAGACCTGATCCGCACCGTCGTCACCGCGTACACCAACGGCTGGCGGCAGGTGAAGCTCTACTTCATGTGCGGCCTGCCCACCGAGACCGACGAGGACGTCCTCGAGATCGCGGAGATGGCCCACGAGGTGATCAGGGCCGGCCGCGCCGCGACCGGCTCGAAGGACATCCGCTGCACGGTCTCCATCGGCGGGTTCGTGCCGAAGCCGCACACCCCGTTCCAATGGGCCGCGATGGACCGTCCGGAGGTCATCGACCACCGGCTCAAGATCCTCAAGCAGGCCATCAACGCGGACCGTTCGCTGGGCCGGGCCATCGGCTACCGCTACCACGACGGCGAGCCGTCGCTCATCGAAGGACTGCTCTCCAGGGGTGACCGCCGGGTCGGCTCGGTCATCCGCAAGGTCTGGGAGAACGGCGGCCGGTTCGACGGGTGGAGCGAGCACTTCTCCTACCAGCGCTGGGTGGACGCGGCGGCCGAGACGCTGCCCGCGTTCGGCGTGGACCTCGACTGGTTCACCACCCGTCAGCGCGACGAGCTGGAGGTCCTGCCCTGGGACCACCTCGACTCGGGCCTGGACAAGGACTGGCTCTGGCAGGACTGGCAGGACTCGGTCAGCGGCTTCGAGCAGGACGACTGCCGGTGGACGCCCTGCTTCGACTGCGGCGTCTGCCCATCGATGGACACCGAGATCCAGATCGGCCCCACCGGCAAGAAGCTGCTGCCGCTCACCCCGCTGGGCGGCAACGGCATGAAGGTTCCGTCGGGCCACTCGCACCCCTGACCGGGCCCAGCGCCGGCTGACGCTGCCCCACCACCTCCACATTCGACAGGCCGCCGAACGGGTCCGCGCACAGCGGGCCCGTTCGGCGCTGTTATGGGACTGGACCTTCGGAGATCGGCTGCCATCTGTACCACGTGGTGGTGGCTGGGGCTGCCCCGCCTAGGTCAGACTCGATACGCTGCGTCTGACATGGACCGACCCCGCGGGTCGGGAACGGGGGAGGAAGCGCATGGGTAGCATCCCGCCGCCGAACACCGGCGATCTGCACGTCAGCGTCGAGGATCTCGACGCCGCCGCAGCGTACGTCGAGCGGCTGAAGCAGTACATCGACGACACGATCAGCTACGAGATGGAACGCATCAAGGAGCGGATGAAGGGCGACAGCAACAACGCCCAGACCGTTCCGAACGGCACCCCCTTCGGCGCGTACGAGGACGCACGTATGCAGTGGGCGGCCCTGACCACGTCCACGGCCAACATGGAGGCCCATCTCGCGACGCTCTCCCAGAAGCTCGCCGCGCTCAAGGAGGGCACCGAGGACATCGCCAAGGCGTTCCGCGACACGGAGGCGCGTAACGGCGCCAACGGCAAGGAGATCGAGCGGCTGCTGGAGTCGGCGGCGCCGCCGCCCACCGCCAGCGGCGCACCCACCTACCCGTACACGGCCTGAGGGGGACGTCATGGCTGGAGGAACCTGGGAGCGGTGCGTCCGCGAGGTGACGCTCTCCGCAGACCCGGAGACGGTCGGATCGGTCGGAGCGGGCTGGAGCAACCTCTCCAGCGGCCTCCAACAGTTGCGAGACGCGCTGGTCGGTCGGTCGTTCGTCGGCCCGATCGCGACGGGCCAGGAACGCCCGCACGTCGGCGGCCTGCCCGGGATGCTCGCCGGTTGGAAGGGCAGCGGTGGCGACGCGTACCGCGAGCACCTGGGCAAGATCGGAAAGCAGATCGAGGATCTGATCACCGACGCGACAAACGTCAGTGGCGCCCTGACGCGGATCGAGGGTGACATCCGCAAGTCGGTCTCCACGATCCCGATCCCACTGACTGACGACTTCGGCATCAACAACTGGAGCCTGCCCAACGGCACCGACCTCGGCGACGCCCGCGACGGCGAGAGCGCCTCGGGGTTCCTCGCCGCCCTGCGTCAGGACTACCAGAACAACCCCGCCGCGTACGCCGACGGCGCGTTCCGCGACAAGGCCGACGACCTGGAAGCGACAATGAAGGTCGACGGCCGGGCCGACGACCAGAAGCGGGGCGGCTGGTGGGACACCAAGTCCCACCTGGACAACTGGTACCGCGACAACCAGCAGGCGGCGAACACCGCGATGGCGCCGCTGCCCAAGGCGGTCTACACCGAGCGTCCCAAGCTCACTGTCAACAGCCCGGATAAGTCGGGACAAGAGGACGTTCTTCGTCGCGACCCCCGGGTCCCGCCGACGGGGCGGCCCGACATTGGTGGCGGCGATTTCGGCGGCAAGCCCGACATCGGTGGTGGCGGCCCAACGATCGGCAGCAAGCCGCCGGGCATTGGCGACACGGGCGGTCCGACGTCCACCGTCGACCCGTTCTCGCCGACCAACCCCGGTGGGATCGGTGCTGGCTCGCCTTCCGGCGGCACCGGTCAGCTCACGTCCCCGTCGACAGGTGCCGGTTATGCGGGCTACCCGGACGGTGACGCTGGCTACAGCAGCGGTCTGGCTGGCGCCAGCCCCAGCGGCATCGGTGGTCTGGGTGGTGGCATCGGCGGCGGCGGGGTCGGCTCCGCCGGTCTCGGTGGCGCCGGCGGTGGTTTCGGCGGTGGTGGTTTCGGCGGTGGGGCCGGCGTCGGGTCGGCTGGCGGAATCGGTGCCGGCGGTGGCCTGGGCGCGGGCGGCGGCATCGGCGTGGGCGGCATCCCCGGCATGGTGGGCGGCGGCAACGGAAAAGTGCCGCCGATGACGAGCGCCGCGAACGCGTTGCGCACCGCTGCGGGTGCCGGCGGCGCCGGGATGGCGGGCGGCGCGCGTGGTGCGGGCGTCGGCGGCGCCGGAATGATGGGCGGCGGCGGCATGATGGGCGGCGCGGGCGGCGCCGGGCACGGCGGTGGCAGCGGCACCGAGCACTCGTCATGGTTGACTGAGGATGACGATCCGTGGGGCCCTGGTGACGGGGCGTCTCCGGGTGTCCTTCGATGAGGATGGACGGATGAGGGTGAACGGTGGGGCTCTCCGGCGGGTGACCGCCTGCCTGCTGGCGGGTTTCCTGGTGGTGGCGGCCGCCCAACCGGCGGTCGCCGCGCCCCGGCGGGCCGAGCAGTGGTATCTGGACGAGCTCCGGATCGATCAGGTGCACGAGATCTCGACCGGGCGGGGCGTGGTCGTGGCCGTGATCGACAGTGGCGTCGAGGCCAGCCATCCGGACCTGCGCGGTCAGGTGCTTGCCGGGGGGCGCAGCTACGGCACCTCCGGAGACGGTCGGGCCGATGAGGACGGGCATGGCACGCACATGGCCGGCATCATCGCGGCGAAAGCCAGTCGCGACGGGGTGGACGGCATCGCCCCCGGTGTGAAGATCCTGCCCATCAAGATGCGCAAGGACGACGGGGCCTACACCGACGCCGGGATTGCCCGGGCCATCCGGATGGCCGTCGACGGCGGCGCCAAAGTGATCAACATATCCATCGGTGGCCCTGGCTTCGCCAATCCCGTGCAGAAGAGCGCAATCCAGTACGCGTTGGACCGTGACGTCGTCCTGGTCGCCTCCGCGGGTAACACCGCCCAGGGCCGCACCACCGTGGGCAAGCCCGCCAACACCCCGGGTGTGATCGCGGTGACCGGGACGACCCGGGGCGGCGCGTTCTGGTCCGGCTCGGTCCAGGGGCCGGAGGCGGTGGTCGCCGCTCCCGGCGATGGCATCTACAACATCGCCAACGAGGGGGGCTACGGCTGGGGCGACGGGACCTCCGACTCCAGCGCGATCGTCTCTGGTCTCGCCGCGCTGATCCGGGCTAAATATCCGGACCTCAGCGCTCCCAACGTGATCAACCGGATCATCCGGACCGCCCGGGATGCCGGCGCGTCGGGACGGGATCCGCAGTACGGCTTCGGGGTGATCGACCCGATGAAGGCGCTGACCGCGAACGTGCCGCCGGTCACCGCCAACCCACTGCTCGACCCGGCTGCGGCGACCGACCCGGGCCCGGCCCGCACCGAAGGCGCGGACGAGGAGTTCGACGTCACGCAGCACGGCGATCGCGGTGGCCCGACCGACCAGCAGGTCATGGTGGTCGGCATCGGCATCGCCGTGGTGCTGGTGTTGCTGCTGGGGCTGGTGGTCTTCCTCATCTGGAACCGCCGTCGATACCGGCGGGAGGCGGCCCGGGCCGCCGACATCCCGGACGAGGTGCTCGACCGGGCGGCCCCGGGCGGGTACCAGTCGCCGGACGCGAACTACGCCCCGCCGCCCGGCTACCCGCCGGCACCCGGTCAGGGCCCGCCGTCCGGTTATGGCCCGCCGTCCAGTTACGGCCCGCCGGGCGGGGCGCCGCCCGCCCCGCCGAGAGAGCGGTAACCGGTCCTGATCGTGATGGCCGGCTGGTGACCTCCGTGTCGCTGGCCGGCCATCGGCTTTCGCGGCGGGTGGTCCCGACCCTGGCGACCGCTTTGCGCCCGTCTGCCGGGGCGATTCGACCGCCCCGGCTGCGTACCGTCACGAGCCCTGCGCCAGGATGGGCGGACACGCAGGTACACCCGAGGAGCCCACGATCGCCAGAAAGCCTCAACCCGAGGGCGGCCAGGCACCGGTCGTCCAGCGCGTCCGCATCCGGTACGCCAAGCGCGGGCCGTTGCGATTCACCTCGCACCGGGACTTCGCCCGGGCGTTCGAGCGCGCGCTACGCCGGGCCGCTGTGCCGGTCGCCTTCTCCCAGGGTTTCCACCCGCACCCGAAGATCTCCTACGCCAGTGCCGCGCCCACCGGGGTGGCCAGCGAGGCGGAGTACCTGGAAATCGCCCTTCAGGCCGAGGTCGACCCGGAGGCGTTGCGCGCCGCGTTGGACGCCGCGCTCTCTCCGGGGCTGGACGTTTTGGACGCCGTGATCGCCGAGGGCGGCAACCTGCCGGACCGGATCGAGGCGTCGCACTGGTACATCGAGTTGCCCGAGGTCGACACGGCGGTGCTGCGCGCCGCCGTGGACGCCTTCGTCGCGGCCGAGGAGGTGCTGGTCGAGCGGATGACCAAGCAGGGGCGACGTACTTTCGACGCCCGCGCCGCCGTGATATCGATCGATGTCCAACTACCTACGCCGACGCCTTCCGGGGCGCCGGCCGTACCGTGTGCGATACTCGAACTGGTCGTGCGGCAGGTCACCCCGTCCGTACGGCCCGATGACGTCCTTTCCGGCCTCCGCGTGGTGGCCGACCTGGAGCCGCCGGTTTCGCCGAGGGTGACCCGGCTGGCTCAGGGCACGTTGACCGCGCAGGGTGCGATCGTGGATCCGTTGGATGCGGACCGCGACGGGGCAGCCATCGTTGGGCACTGACCGACGGTCCGTGCTCTGGCAGGCAGACTTCGGCGGTCGCGCACCACGCGCGCCCGGCGGAAACACTTTTGCGGCGACCCTGCGTGGCAGCGCTCACCCGCGCCCGGGGTAGCCAGAACTGGAGAACGTCCATGCTCGAGAACGAGCCCGAGGGCGGCGAACGGACCGGTTCACAGCCGGCCAGCGAGACCGCCGACCAGAGCAGCACGGCCGACGGCGCCGCCGTCGCGCCCCCCACCACCGAGGTCGGTTCGGCCTCGATGGGACCAGCCGGCGCGGAGAGCGCTCCCGAGGCCGCCGAGCCGGCTGCGCCGGTGCGGCGCGCCAGGGCGACCCGTCGTCGGGCCGCCCCGCTCAACCAGCCGGAGCAGACCGAGGCCCCGGTCGAGGCGTCCCCCGGTGGGGCCGGCAGCGCCGAAACGCCGCAGGCGGAGGTCTTCGCACCCGTCTCCGGCGACCAGGACGTCGCCCCGAAGACCCCCCGGCGCCGCCGAAAGGCGACCGCCGTCGAGACGACCGCTGAGGAGCCCCTGGTCGCCGCCTCCGCTGAGGCGGCCTCGGCCGAGGTGGTTCCGCCGGTCAAGGTGACCCGTACCCGGCGCAAGAAGGCCACACCGGCCGCCGTCGAGGAGCCGCCCGCCACCGAGCAGCCGGCCGCCGCCGACGAGGTGCCCGCCGTCGAGGAGCCGGTGGTCGAGGAGGCGGCCGTCACCGAGGAGCCGGCGGAGTCCGACCTGCGCGAGGCCGAGGCCGAGTTGAACGACTCCGAGGCCCTGCCGAGCACCTCCGCCGCCGAGCTGGCCTGGAGCAGTGGCCCGCAGGAGCGCTCCGGCGACGTGGCACCGGGCGTGGCCGTGTCCGGTGTGACGGATGAGCCGATCGAGCCGGCCGAGATCGAGCCGGAGCAGCCGCGTACCCGCCGTCGGCGGGCTGCCCTCTCCGCGCCCACCGTGCTGTTCATGGCACCCCAGCCGGACGCCGTGCCGGTGACCCGACCGGTGGAGCCCGCTGCGGCGCCCCCCGAGGAGCCGGCCGTCGAGGAAGCCGCCGAGCCGTCCCGCCGCCGTCGGCGCGGTCGCCGCGAGGTCGAGCCGGTGGAGCCGATCGAGGCGATCGAGGCCGAAGAGGAGCCGACCGAGGAGGCCGACGAGGCCACCGAGGCGGATGAGGACGACGAGGACAGCGCCGCCGCGCGCCGCCGCCGTCGGCGTGGTCGCCGGGGCCGCGGCCGGGGCAAGGGCGGGGCCGACGACGCCGAGGACGAGGAGTCCGAGGAAGCGGCGCAGGTCGATGAGGAAGAGACCGCCGAGGCCGAGGCCGAGGGTGACGAGGACGAGGAGTCCGAGGGTGGGGACGGCCTGACCCGTCGTCGCCGTCGTCGTCGCCGTCGTGGCGCCGGTGACACCGAGGGCGCGGCGGACGACGGCGTGCCCACCGTGGTGAAGATCCGCGAGCCGCGCCGAACCGTCGACGAGGTGCAGGGCGTGTCGGGCTCGACCCGGCTGGAGGCCAAGCGCCAGCGCCGCCGCGACGGCCGGGAGCAGCGGCGTACCCGCCCGCCGATCCTCAGCGAGTCGGAGTTCCTGGCGCGGCGGGAGGCCGTCGACCGGGTGATGGCGGTTCGGCAGCGCGGTGACCGCACCCAGATCGCCGTTCTGGAGGACGGCGTGCTGGTCGAGCACTACGTCACCCGCAACTCCTCCGCGACGATGGCCGGCAACGTGTACCTGGGCAAGGTGCAGAACGTGCTGCCGAGCATGGAGGCCGCGTTCGTCGACGTCGGCCGGGGCCGCAACGCGGTGCTGTACGCCGGTGAGGTCAACTGGGACACCTCCGGGCTGGAGGGGCGGGCCCGCTCGATCGAGCAGGCGCTGCGCTCTGGCGACTCGGTGCTGGTCCAGGTCACCAAGGACCCGATCGGGCACAAGGGCGCACGGCTGACCAGCCACATCGCGCTCTCGGGGCGGCACCTGGTCTACGTGCCCAACGGCAACGCCTCCGGGATCAGCCGCAAGCTGCCCGACAACGAGCGCAAGCGGCTGCGGGACGTGCTCAAGAAGCTGGTCCCGGACGGCGCGGGCGTGATCGTCCGGACGGCCGCCGAGGGTGCCACCGAGGATGAGCTGGCCCGCGACGTCAAGCGGCTCCAGGCGCAGTGGGAGGACATTCAGGCCAAGGCCGCCGAGGGTGGCGCTCCGGTGCTGCTCTACGGGGAGCCCGACCTGGTCATCCGGGTGGTCCGGGACCTGTTCAACGAGGACTTCCGCGAGCTGGTGATCGAGGGCGAGCAGTCGTACGACATGGTCGAGTCGTACCTGTCGCACGTCTCGCCGGACCTGGTCGACCGGGTGCGCCGGCACGTCGGCACGAGTGACGTCTTCGCCGAGTACCGGATCGACGAGCAGATCATCAAGGGCCTGGACCGCAAGGTCTTCCTGCCCTCCGGTGGCTCGTTGGTGATCGACCGCACCGAGGCGATGACGGTCGTCGACGTCAACACCGGCAAGTACACCGGCTCCGGGGGCAACCTGGAGGAGACCGTCACTCGCAACAACCTGGAGGCGGCGGAGGAGATCGTCCGTCAGCTCCGGCTGCGCGACATCGGCGGCATCGTGGTGATCGACTTCATCGACATGGTGCTGGAGTCGAACCGTGAGCTGGTGCTGCGCCGGCTCACCGAGTGCCTGGGCCGGGACCGCACCAAGCACCAGGTCACCGAGATCACCTCGCTCGGTCTGGTGCAGATGACCCGTAAGCGCATCGGTGCGGGCCTGCTGGAGGCGTTCAGCGAGACCTGCGAGTGCTGCAAGGGTCGGGGCGTCATCATCCACACCGAGCCGGTGCCGGAGAAGGCGCGCCCCGCCGGTGCGGGGGAGAAGGTCAAGGCGGTCGCCGCGTCGGTGGCTCCTGCTCCGGCGGCCGAGCCGAGTGCCACGTCGTCGCGCCGTCGGGCGCGCAAGAACGCCCCGGCCGCGGCCGAGCGGACCGTGGTCGAGATCGTCGACACCGATTCGAACGCCGAACCGGACGCCGACTACCAGGACACCATGGGCTACGACCTGTCCCGCTACGAGTCGGACACCGCCGCCGCGCCGGCGATCTCCGACGCTCAGCAGGGTGAGTCGGCTCGGCTGGCCGCGGCGGACGACCCGGACGCGCTCGCTGACGGTGAGGGCGACGACGAGGCCACCGAAGGTGGTGGCGGCCGTCGCCGGTCGCGTCGGGGTGGCGCCCGTCGGCGGACCCGCCCCTGAGCGCCTGACCGGCCACGTGTGTGACGAGGTCCCTCTCCCGGCACTTTGCCGGGGGAGGGACCTTGCCGTTGCGGCCACCGGTCCTCGATCGGCCGTCGCAGGTCGGGAGCATCCGCAGCTCACGACCCGGCTCGCCAACCTCGGGGCCGGATGTTCCGGGCTCGGTGTCGACGTCGAGTCGATCGACGAGATCGAACTCGACCGGCTCCAGCAGCGCCGTCATCAGCTCTGCGCGAGCTGACCAGGGCGGGCCGGTTTGGGGTCCGGGCCAGCAATGGCGTACTCTTGCCTGCGGCCCACCTTTGGTGTGCCGAGTTCCCGTGTGCCCACGCCGCCGTGCACTGCTACCCGGCGAGCCGCTGCGGGGACGACCGCCAGCAGCCTCAACGACAGGGAGTCCGCCTCCGATGTACGCGATCGTCAAGACCGGCGGCAAGCAGTACAAGGTCGCCGAGGGCGACGTGATCGAGGTCGAGAAGCTCACCGGTGCCCCCGGTGACGCGGTGAAGCTCACCGCGGTGCTCCTCGTCGACGGTGACGACCTGGTGACCGACGCGGCGAAGCTTGCCGAGGTCGCGGTGTCCGGCGAAATCGCCGCGCACACCAAGGGCCCGAAGATCCGGATCCACAAGTTCAAGAACAAGACCGGCTACCACAAGCGCCAGGGTCACCGCCAGCCGTTGACCCAGGTCAAGGTGACCGGCATCTCCAGCGGGAAGTAGGTCGTCCTCCAATGGCTCACAAAAAGGGTGCGTCCAGCTCGCGTAACGGTCGTGACTCCGCGGCCCAGCGACTCGGCGTGAAGCGCTTCGGTGGTCAGGTCGTCAGCGCGGGTGAGATCATCATCCGGCAGCGTGGCACCAAGTTCCACCCCGGTGACCTGGTCGGCCGTGGCGGCGACGACACGCTGTTCGCGCTGTCCGCCGGTGCGGTCCTGTTCGGCACCAAGCGCGGTCGCAAGACCGTCAGCATCGTTCCGCAGCAGTAGTTCTCGGGCTTAAGCGGGCCGCGGACCTCCGGGTCCCGGCCCGCTTAGCCTTTTTCGCGAAGTGCGAGGGTGGACCTCGCTGGAAGGATTGACGCCGTGGCAACGTTCGTTGACCGGGTCGTTCTGCATCTGCAGGCCGGCGATGGCGGGCACGGTTGTGTCTCGATCCACCGCGAGAAGTTCAAGCCCTTCGGTGGGCCGGACGGCGGCAACGGTGGGCACGGCGGCAGCGTGTCCCTGGTGGTCGACCCGCAGGTGACCACGCTGCTCGACTTCCACTTCCACCCGCACGTCAAGGCCGACAACGGCAAGGGCGGTGCCGGCTCGAACCGGGACGGCGGCAACGGCCAGAACCTGGTGCTCAAGGTGCCCAACGGCACCGTGGTGCAGACCACCGATGGCACGGTGCTGGCCGACATGGTCGGCGCCGGCACCACCTTCGAGGTCGCCCGCGGCGGGCGGGGCGGGCGCGGCAACGCCTCGCTGGCCAACGCCAAGCGCAAGGCACCCGGCTTCGCCGAGCTGGGGGAGCCCGGCGACCAACTGGACATCGTGCTGGAGCTGAAGAGCGTCGCCGACGTCGGCCTGGTGGGCTTCCCGTCCGCCGGCAAGTCGTCGCTGATCTCGGTGATCTCCGCCGCGAAGCCGAAGATCGCCGACTACCCGTTCACCACCCTGGTGCCCAACCTCGGTGTGGTCCGGATGGACAACCACACCTTCACCGTCGCGGACGTGCCGGGCCTGATCCCCGGCGCGGCCACCGGCAAGGGGCTGGGCCTGGAGTTCCTGCGGCACATCGAGCGTTGCGCGGTGTTGGTGCACGTCATCGACTCGGCGACGTTGGAGCCGGGCCGTGACCCGGTGGCCGACATCGACGCCATCGAGGCCGAGCTGAGCCAGTACGGCGGTCTGGCCGACCGCCCACGCCTGGTCGCCGTCAACAAGGTCGACGTGCCGGACGGCCGCGACCTCGCCGAGATCGTGCGCCCCGACCTGGAGGAGCGCGGTTACCGGGTGTTCGAGGTCTCCGCGGCAACCCGGGAAGGGCTCAAGGAGCTGACCTACGCGATGGCCGAGCTGGTCGAGGCAGAGCGGAAGGCCGCCCCGCCCGCCGAGCCGACCCGGATCGTGATCCGCCCGATGGCAGTGGACGACGACGGCTTCACCATCACGGCCGAGACCGACGGCTCGTTCACCGTCCGCGGTGTCCGCCCGGAACGCTGGGTCAAGCAGACCAACTTCGACAACGACGAGGCGGTCGGCTACCTGGCTGACCGGCTGGCCCGGCTCGGGGTGGAGGACAAGCTGGCCAAGGCCGGCGCGCAGCCCGGTGATCTGGTCCGGATCGGTGTACGCGAGTTCGACTGGCAGCCGACGCTCTTCGCCGGCGTGGAGTTCGTACCCGGTAACCGGGGCACCGACGTCCGCCTGGAGGAGAAGTCGAACCGGGCCTCCGCCGCGGATCGACTCGCCGCCCGGAAGGCTCGTCGGGTGCGCTCGGCGGACGAGGTGGGCGCGGACGCGTCCGACGACCTCACCGATGACCTCGACGACGGGGACGACGCCGAGTAGTTCGGTGCGCTCCGTCATGGGGTTGATTTCCGTAAACCTTCGCTAAATCGGCGCGTCCTAGCGTGGGGTGATGCTGATCGAGTCCCGGCCCGTCACCGATCCGGAGATCGCCGCCCTCGTTGTCGCGCAGCAGCGTGAGCTGCGTGAGGCCGATGGCGGGTTGGACGGGCAGGTCTTCATGCCGCACGACGACGTCCGTTACCTGGCGGTGGTGGTGAACGGTCGGGCGGTCGCCTGCGGTGGGCTCCAGGCGCTCGACGCCGAAACCGGCGAGGTCAAGCGGATGTACGTGCGGCCCGCGTACCGGGGGCGGGGCATCGCCCGCCAGTTGCTCGCCGCGCTGGAGGAGTGCGCGTTCCGGCAGGGGCACTCGGTGGTCTGCCTGGAGACCGGGACCTACCTGCCGGCCGCGATCGCGCTGTACACCTCGGGTGGCTACCAGCAGGTCCCGGTCTACGGTGAGTACGTGGGCAACCCGTACAGCGTCTGTTCCGCCAAGGGGCTGCCGGTCGCGGCCTGACGGTCGCGCCGCCGGTCAGGCGCCGGTGCTGGCGTGCGCGACGGTCACCGGCTTCGACTCCGGCGAGGCGTGCTGGCGGAGGACGATGCTCAGCAGGATCAGCGCGCCGACCGCGAGGAACTCGCTCTGCCAGTTCTGCATGGACTGGAACCAGAAGTCGCTGGTGCCGAGGAATTCCCACACCCCGATCGGTGGCGCACCGCTCTGGAGTGCCTGCTCCTGGTTGTACGCGGCGGTCCCACCGAGCAGGTGACCGACGAAGGAACCGGCGAAGATCAGCAGCAGTGCGAGGGAGAGGCTGTTCCGGTAGATCACCAGGGGCAGGCCGCCGACGCGTACCGGCCAGGGTGACTGCGGGGTCGCCCGGCGCTCGTCGTCCTCCGGGCGGTCGGTCTGGTTTATCGGCTTCGACTCGGCCGAGCCCCGCTGCACCAGGTACGCGGTGAGCAGCACGTAGCCGCCCATCTGGAGGAACTCCGACTCCCAGTTCTCGAAGACCGACTCGACGAAGTGCCCACTGGTCAGGTACGCCGGCCAGCTCAGTGGCGCGGCCCCGAACTCGGTCAGCTCCTCGTTGTGGGTCTGCCAGCCGAAGACGCTCTGCAACACGAGGAAGACCAGGAACGCGCCCAGCATCGCGACGGCCAGGGCGTTGTCACGGAGCCAACGGGGCATGGTCGCACCTCCTTCGCCGGCCGATTACCCCTGTGGGCGTGACCGCGAAACCCAAAGCCCCAGGTCAGCGTCGGTCGGCAGGGCTGTCCAGGCGTCCGCCGGTGCCCGCCTGGTTGGACAGCAGCAGCCCGAGCGCGACCATCCCGAAGCCGAGCGCGAGGTGCAGCCAGTTGTCGGGGTCGTTGACCGGCAGGATGTTCGCCCCAGCGTCCGGGTTGACCGCCTCGATAGCCAGGCCGTACAGCCAGAGGGCCAGGTAGAACGCGCCACCACCGGCCAGGAACACGCGGGCGCCGGCGACGCTGCGGGCCAGCACCAGGCCGGCCAGCCCGAAGATCAGGTGCAGCGCGTTGTGCAGGATCGACACCTGGAACAGCCCGAGGAGTTGGGCGTCCGAGTGGTGCCCGCCGAACCTCAGCTCGCCGTAGTCGGTGGTGATGCCAGGGATGAACCCGAGGACGCCGATCAGCAGGAAGACCCCGGCCACGACCAGCGCGGCCAGCTGGACCCGGGGTCGGGGACCGGCCGCTCGGCCGCCTCGTGCGCCTGGTGCCATCGCTGCCCCCTCCGTGGATCTGCCGGCCTGGCGAACCTCACTGTCCGCGGCGGCGACGTGACGCAGCCCGACGATCCTCCATTTTGAAGTCGATCCGGTGGGCCGCGCAGAGAAATGCACGAAGAGGTATGGAAGCCGGAACGCAGGGTAGGTGAATGGTCAGCGGCGGCGGCAACGCGCCGCATCCCCCCAGCACAACCGCGACGACTTTCTGAGCGGAAGGGAAATCATGACTTACGATCTTTCACCGACGTCCTCCACGTACGGGCAGCAGTCGACCAACGGCGGCGGCGTCCGCGAGCAGGCGCGCCAGGCCGGGTCGGAGGCCGCGCAGGCTGGTGGCGCGGTCGCCCAGACCGCCAAGGAGCAGGGCACCGAGGTTGGCCGTGAGGCGGCCCGGCAGGCCCGCAACCTGTACGGCGAGGCCCGCACCCAGCTCGCCAGTCAGACCGGTGAGCAGCAGCGGCGAGCTGCCGGTGGGCTGCGTTCGCTGGCCGACGAGATGCGCTCGATGGCCGAGCAGGGTGGCCAGGCCGGCCCGGTGACCGAGCTGGCCCGCCAGGCCGCCGACCGGGTGCAGGGTGTCGCCGGTTGGCTTGAGCAGCGCGAGCCCGGCGACCTGATCACCGAGGTACGCGACTACGCGCGACGTAACCCGGGCACCTTCCTGGTCGGCGCGGCGGTCCTCGGGGTGCTGGCGGGCCGGCTGACCCGGGGCATCTCGGCCGCCGGCGACGACTCGGGCGACGGTTCCTCGACCTACCGGGGCGCCGGCGCGTACGACCCGGAGCAGACCGCGGTGATCCCGACGCCGCCGCCGGCGCCTCGCGCGGTGCCGGACGCCGTCCCGGCCGGCGGTTACCTCGACCCGACCCCCGGCACGCACACCCCGCCGACGTCCGGTGGTTACGCCGACCCGGGAGCCCGTGGCTACGCCGACGAGACGCCCGGTGGCTACGCCGACCCGGCGCCCGGTGGTTACGCCGAGCCCGCCCGGGGCGACTACCCGGAGCACTCCGGCACCGGTCAGCCGTTGCCGCCGGTGACCCAGACCGACCCGCTGCCTGGCGTTCCGTCCAGCGGCAGCCCTCGCCCGTGAGCCGCCGAGTCATCCGAAGGGAGACGACGGCATGAGCATGCCCACGCAGGGATCCGGCCTGGACTCCGGTTACCACCCCGACGCGGGTGCCCCGCACACCGCCGCGGAGGTGAAGAGCAACTCGCTGGGTGACCTGATGCGTCAGGTCACCACCGACCTGTCGACGCTCATGCGTCAGGAGGTCGAGCTGGCCAAGGCGGAGATCCGCCAGGAGGGCAAGAAGGCCGGCAAGGCCGCTGGCCTCTTCGGCGGTGCCGGCTTCGGCGGCTACATGGTGGCTCTCTTCGTGTCCATCGCCGTGTGGCAGTTCCTGGACAACGTCATGGACTCCGGTCTGGCCGCGCTGATCGTGGCCGTGATCTGGGCCGCGGTCGCCGCGGTCCTCTACTCGATGGCCAAGAAGAACGCCCAGCACGTACGCGGGCTCAAGCAGACCAACGACAGCGTGCAGCGGATCCCCGACGCGCTCAAGCCACACCCGGAGGGAGTCACCCGATGAGCACCGATCCCGATCAGATCCGCCGGGAGATCGAAGCCACCCGTAACAGTCTCAGCTCCGATGTGGATGCGTTGGCGTACAAGGTCAGCCCCAGCCGCATCGTCGACGACCGCAAGCAGCGGGCCCGTTCCGCTCTGCAGAATGTGAGGGACAAGGTCATGGGAACCGCGTCTGACCTCGGCCACGGCACCGGCCAGGCCGCCCACTCGGTGGGTGACCACGCCTCGTCGGCCGCCTCCAGCGTCGGCGGTGCCGCGCACTCGGCGGCGGCCACTGTCAGCGACGCCGCGCACAGCGCGCCGCGGGTGATTCGGCAGAAGTCCCAGGGCAACCCGCTCGCCGCCGGCTTGATCGCGTTCGGGGTCGGCTGGTTGGCCTCGTCGCTGATCCCGGCTTCCCGCCGTGAGCAGGAGGCCGCCGCCCAGGTGAAGGCGAAGGTCGGCGAGCACAGCGGGGCGGTGAAGGAGAAGCTGGGCGAGGTGGCCGGCGAGCTGCGTGAGCCGGCCCGGCAGGCCGCCGAGTCGGTGAAGTCCACAGCTCAGGACGCCGTGCACGCGGTCAAGGACGACACGAAGTCCGCCGCCCACAACGTCAAGGACCACGCCACCCCCTGACCTGACCTGCCACACCAGCGCGACAGCTCGCGGCCACCCCCCCGAAGGGTGCCCGCGAGCTGTCGCGCTGGTGCGCTCCGCGTGCCCGCTCCGACGATCTTGCAGTTTCGGTTGGGGTTTTGCCGCTTACAGAGGTCTTTGTCCCCACCGGAAGTGCAAGATCGCGCGGGTCGGTGGGTTGCGCGGGGCGGGGTTGGCGGCTCGGCGGATTCGCGTGTCGCCGTAGCGGACGCCGCCCAGCAGGAAGCGTTGGGCTACCGCCAGCCAGCCGCACACGCCGCGTTCCAGCAGCCAGAGCGGGGCCGCCAGCGCCGTGGTCGGCGGGAAGACCCGGCCGCCGCCGGCTCGGCGGCGACCCGTCTCGGCCAGGGCGACGACCCCGGCCACCGCGCCGAGCAGCAACGTGGGCCGACGCGACACGACCACCAGCGCCGGCAGCACCGCGAGCACGGTCAGCAGGCGAGCCGGCTGAGCCAGATCGTCGTACGCCTGACGGACCCGTTGACCGCGGAAATGCGCGACATCCGGAGGCAGCCGGCGGACGTACAGCCAGGCCGGGGCGGCCTCGGTGCCACCGTAACCGCGCACGGTACGGATGAGCTCCAGGTTCTCGAAGAGCACGTCCGGGTCGTACCCGCCCATGGCGAGGAAGGTGCTGCGTCGCACGGCGAGGGTGCCCGGGTAGTCCGCTCCGAGCGCCCGGTTGAGCAGTGTGCGGCCGGTGTCCCACCAGGCGTGCCAGGGCAGCGGGTCGAAGTAGTTCTGCGGTCGTACCAGGTCGGCCCGGGCCAGCAGCCGATGTACCGCGGTCAGGGCGGTCTCGTCGTACCGGACGTCGTCGTCGGCGATCACCACCTGCTCGTGACCGGCCGCGCGTACGCCGGTGCGTACGCCGAGCACCTTGCCGTTGAGCCCGCGCTCGCTCGGGTCCGGTGGGAGGTGCCGGACCAGCCTCCGCCACGCCTCGGCGTGCCGGGCGAAGCGGTCGGGAGGCGAGCCGTCGACCACGAGCACCTCGACCCGGTCGCTCAGCCAGCGCAGGTAGTCGGTCAGCTCGGCCAGGCCGGTGTCGGTGTGCCAACGCAGTGGCAGCACGTACGTCATCGGTAGCCGGACCGGCGACGGGCCGGCGCCCTCGTGTGCGACCTCCCGCCGACGCGTGGCGCGCCGCGTGTCACCGGTAGAGCCGAACGAGGACATGACAACTCCGTGGCGGACAGGGTCGCGGTCGGTGCTGAGCAGCATCTGCCCGCATTTCCGTGGATCAAACTGCCGCTCGTTTCGACTGCCGGCCCCCGGGTAGCGCTGCCCGTAAGAGCTGCCCATGCCCGGTTGTCCGGGTGGAGGAGAGAGACGTGATGACCAACAACGGAACCAGGTGGGCGCTGCTCGGCGTCACCGCGGCGACGGCGGTCGCCGTGGGCCGGGCCGTGGCGCGCCGTCGGCGTCGGCATCAGCCGGAGCGGCAGGACGGCTGGTACGTGGTGCGTCGCGCAGTGACAGTGGACCGGTCCCGGGACGACGTGATCGGCTTCTGGACCGACCGCGAAAGGCTGGACCGCGCGCTGGCCGGGTGGGCCACGCTGCAGCAGCTCGACGAGCGCCGTTGGCGGTGCGTGGCCCGCGACCGGGCGGGCGGTGAGACGCAGTGGCAGGCCGAGATCACCGTCGAGGGGGCGGGCACGCTGCGGTGGCGGGTCGAGGACGGGCCGATGCCGCAGCTGGGGCGGGTCGAGCTGGCCGAAGCCCCGCAGGGCCGGGGCACCGAGATCCGGGCCGAGCTGCGCTACCGCTCCGGGCCGGTGCGTCGGATGGCTGGCCTGGTCGGCGGCGACGAGTCGGACCTGGCGCTGCGGGACGCGCTACGGCGGGCGAAGGCGCTGATCGAGTGTGGCCAGGTGGTGGACACCCGGGACGACCCGTCCGGCCGGAGCCCGGCCCAGGAGAAGACGACCGACAAGGTGCGGGAGACGTTGATGACGGGAGGACGGGCATGAGGGCGCTCTGCTGGGAAGGCGTCGGCAAGCTGGCGGTCCGGGACGTGCCGGAGCCCCGGATCCGCGCCGAGGGGGACATCATCGTCCGGGTCCGGGCCAGCAGCGTCTGCGGATCCGACCTGCACCTGATCAACGGTTACCTGCCGGCGATGCGGGAGGGCGACATTCTCGGCCACGAGTTCATGGGTGAGGTGGTGGAGACCGGGCCTGGCGTACGGCGGCACCGGGTCGGCGACCGGGTGGTGGTGGGGTCGGTGGTCGCCTGCGGTGGCTGCTGGTACTGCCGGACCGAGCAGTACTCGCTCTGCGACAACTCCAATCCGCAACCGGTGTTCACCGAGAAGCTGTGGGGCCACTCGCCGGCCGGCATTCTGGGCTACTCGCACGCCGCCGGCGGCTACGCCGGATCACACGCCGAGTACATCCGGGTGCCGTTCGGCGACATCGGCGCCTTCGCCGTACCCGACGGGGTGCCGGACGATTCGGTGGTGTTCGCCTCCGACGCGATGCCCACCGGGTGGATGGCGGCGGACTTCTGCGGCCTCACCGGTGGCGAGGTGGTGGCCGTCTGGGGTGCCGGTGGAGTGGGTCAGATGGCGGCCCGGTCGGCGCAACTCCTCGGCGCCGAGCGGGTCATCATGATCGACCGGTTTCCGGACCGGCTCGCCACCGCCACGGAACGGATCGGGGTCGAGACGATCAACTATGCGGAGACCGACGTGCTGGAGGCGCTGCGCGAGCTGACCGCCGGGCGCGGCCCGGACGCCTGCATCGAGGCCGTCGGGATGGAGTCGCACGACGTCGGGCCGGCCTACGCGTACGACCGGGTGAAGCAGGCGGCGCGGTTGCAGACCGACCGCCCGACCTCGGTCCGCCAGGCGATCATGGCCTGCCGGAAGGGCGGCACGGTGAGCATCGTCGGTGTCTACGCCGGTCTGGTGGACAAGTTTCCGCTCGGCGCGGCAATGAACAAGGCGCTGGTGCTGCGGATGGGGCAGATGCACGCGCAGCGCTACATTCCGATGCTGCTCGACCGGCTCGCCGCCGGCGAGATCGAGCCCGGCTATCTGGCCACCCACCCGCTCTCCCTCGACCAGGGCGTCCACGGGTACGAGTTGTTCGAGAAGAAGGAAGACGGCTGTCTGCGCAGCGTTCTGCATCCCTGACGGGCTGGGCGCACCCGCCTCGCCGGTCACTGTGATCTGCGGGGCGGGGGTCAGGCGGGGTGGAGGTCAGGCGCGCGGCGGACGTTGGTGAGGGTCAGGCCCAGCGGCGGCAGCGCGGGCATCCGGTGCAGGTCCAGGGCCAGGTTCTGGACCGGCACGTCGTAGCGCATGGCGGCGGTCAGGTTGGTGACCGCGCGCTTCATCAGGTCGATGGTGATCCACTCGCCGGCGCAGCGGTGACCGGCCCAGTGGTCGCCGCCGCCCTGCGGGATCAGCTCGAACGGGTCGATCCGACGGCCGGCGAACCGCTCCGGGCGAAACAGGTCCGGTTGCGGCCAGAGCGCCGGGTGGTGGTTGGTGCCGTAGAGGTCGAGCAGCACCCGCCGGCCCTTCGGAAAGTGGTGGCCCTGCCAGTCGAAGGAACGCCGGACCCGGGCCGCCGCCATCGGGAAGAACGGGTAGTAGCGGCGTACCTCCTGGACGAAGTGCTCGGTGGCCTCGTCGTCGTCGCGGACCCGTTCCCGCCAGCCCGGATGGTCGTGCAGGGCGAGCGCGGCGAAGGCGACGTACTGGTCGACGGCGACCACCGGCCGCAACACGTTGAGCAGTTCCACCGCCGCGATCCGCCGGGGGAGGAGGTTGCCGCTTCGGTCTCGGTGCTCGGCGATCACGGCCAGGGCGCTGCCGGCCGGCGCCGGGGCGAAACCGACCCGGGTCCGTTCGATGAGGTTGGCGAGCCAGCGTTCGGCGCGGTGCCGGGCGACCCGGCCCCGCCAGTGCCGGGGGCCGATCACCGCTGGGCCCTCGATCATGGCGTGCAGCTCGGCGGCGCGGCGCTCGACCTGCGACGTCGGCAGCGGCACCCCGGCCCAGGCACAGACCACCCGGGTCAACAACCGACCCAGCTCGTCGTAGAGCGACACCGGGCCGGTGCCCTCCCAGGCGGTGATCCGGGTCCGCCACTCGTCGTCGAAGAGCTGGCCGAGCTGCCGGATCGCGGCCGGCGTCATGATCGACATGAACATGGCCTTGCGGTCGAAGTGCTCCGGCCCGTCCAGCCCCTGCACCCCACCCCGACCGGTCAGCGTCCGTTGCACGCGCAGCGGCATCGCGGTGGCACGTTGGAAGCGGTCGTTGTCGTAGAACAGCTCCGCGGCCGGCCGGCCGCGCAGGCAGATGGTCGGGGCGAGCAGGATCCGGGTCTGGAAGACGTCGCTGCCGTACCGCTCGCAGCGCTCGCTGACGAACCGGTAACCGGCGCGGAGCAGTGCGAGGGTGCTGTCCGGGCTGCGGTCGACCGGCATGGTCGCCATCGGGCCTCCTCACGCGCGGGTGCGGCTGGTCGCCGTCGACCACAGCGGTTACCCCCGTCGACGCCGCTGAACCCCGCCCGGCTGGCCCCTCCCAGGAGCGGCGGAACCTGGTTTGCTGCTGGTGGGACGACCACGGGGAGGGCGGATGCGCGACAACAGATCGCCGTACTGGCGACAGCGGCGAGCGGCCGGAGCACTGGGCGGAGGCCGCGACGGGCGGTCCCTGATCGGGCCGCCGCGGCGGCCCACCCGTCCGCACCGGTTCTTCACAGTGCACCTGGGCTTCACCGCACCCGGCCCGGCCGAGGCGCGCGAGCTGGCCGTGGCGTACGCCGAGGCGCTGAGCCTGCTCCGTTCGGAGGTGGCACTCGGGGCGGCGGCCCTGTCGCCGGCGGACGCCTGGCAGCGGGCCGAGCGGCTGTTCTGCGGCGCGGTCGGCCCGGACGGGGAGCGCTGCGTCGATGTGGCCGACCATCCGGGCTTTCACCACGCCCCGGGGCCTGGCGGCCTCGGCTGGGGCGACGGTGACGGTCCCGGCGATGGCTGACCACCGGCCCCGGGTGGTCGACCCGGGAGTGCGTCGGCCCGACCGCGCGGGTGGCCGTGCCGGTGTCCCGACCACGGGCACCGGCACGGCGCTCCGCCACCGGCGGGGCGGCGGGCACGATCAGTCCAGGTCGAACTCGCCGTCCTGCGCGCCGGCCACGAAGGCGTCCCACTCGGCCTGGGTGAAGACCAGCACCGGCCCGTCCGGCTCGGCCGAGTTGCGCATTCCGATCAGATCATCGACGAAGGCGACCTCAACGGCGCTGTCGGAGGTGTCCCCCTCGGCCCGCTGCCAGACCGCCCGAGAGAGGTCGAAGTCGCCCTTGGGGTGCTGCGCCATGGTTCTTTCCTCCAGTGCCGAGGGTCCTCTGGTGACCGGGTGCCGATCCCCATCGGGCAGGATAAGCGGATGCCGAGCCTGACCCGTGTAGAGGCGACCGCGCGTGGCGCGGCGATTACTGTCGAGTCCTATCAGGTGGACCTCGACCTGACCGGTGACGGTGACCTGTTCCGCTCGCGCGTCGAGATCCGGTTCCGGGCCACCGCCGGCGCCGCGACCTTCGCCGAGGTCAAGCCCGCCAAACTGCTCGGCGTACGCCTCAACGACAGTGACCTCGACCCCGAGCTGCTCACCGACAACCGGCTGCCGATCGGCGACCTGGCCGCGGAGAACACGCTCGTCGTCGAGGCCGAGATGGCGTACTCCAAGACGGGCGAGGGGATCCACCGCTTCGTCGACCCCGCCGACGGCGAGACCTACCTCTACGCCGAGTCCTTCCTCGACAACGCGCAGCGCATCTTCGCCGCCTTCGACCAGCCCGACCTCAAGGCCCCGTTCACCCTCTCGGTGACGGCTCCGCCGGAGTGGATCGTCGCCGGCAACGCCGAGGTGGCCGCGAACCCGACCCCCGGGCGCTGGGAGTTCGCCCCGAGCGCGCCCCTGGCGACGTACTTCTTCTCGCTGATCGCCGGGCCGTACCACGTCCGGCGAGCCGAGCACGACGGCATCCCGCTGGGCATCTACTGCCGCCGGTCGCTCGCCGAGTACCTGGACGCCGACGCCGAGGAGATCTTCACCATCACCCGGCAGTGCCTGGACCGGTTCCACCAGCTCTTCACCGAGCGCTACCCCTTCGGCAAGTACGACCAGGCGTTCGTGCCCGAGTTCAACGGTGGCGCGATGGAGAACCCGGGCATCGTCACCTTCCGTGACGACTACATCTTCCGCTCGGCGGTCACCGACACCCAGCGCGAGCAGCGGGCCGGCACCATCGCCCACGAGATGGCCCACATGTGGTTCGGTGACCTGGTCACCATGCGCTGGTGGGACGACCTGTGGTTGAACGAGTCCTTCGCGGAGTACCTCGGCACGCGGGTCACCGCCGAGGCGACCCGGTTCGATCAGGCCTGGACGACCTTCGCCATGCGTCGCAAGGCCTGGGGTTACGCCGCCGACCAGCGGCCCTCCACCCACCCGATCGCCCCGCAGGAGGTGGCGGACGCCGAGGAGGGCCTGCTCAACTTCGACGGCATCTCGTACGCGAAGGGGGCCAGTGTGCTGCGGCAACTGGGCGCCTGGCTCGGCGACGAGGCATTCCTCGCCGGCCTGAACGCCCACTTCGTCGCGCACCGCTTCGGCAACGCCACCCTCGCCGACCTGCTGGCCAGCCTCTCCGCCAGCAGTGGGCGGGACCTGTCCGACTGGGCCGAGCTGTGGTTGCGCCGACCGCAGGTCAACACGCTGCGTGCCGAGGTCGCCGTGGACGCCGACGGCCGCTACACCGAGGTGGCCGTGGTGCAGACCGCGCCCGCGTCGCACCCGGTGCTGCGCCCGCACCGGATCGGCGTGGGCCGCTATTCGATCGACGGCACCGGGCGGCGCGACGAGGTGGACATCGACCCGAGCGCCGACGGAGACCGGACCGTGCTCGGGGCGCTGACCGGCGAGCCGGCGGCCCGGCTGCTGCTGCTCAACGACGGTGACCTCACCTTCGCCAAGGTGCGCCTCGACCCGGCGTCGGCGGACGCCGTCGCGGGTGTGCTGCCCGGTCTGACCGACCCGCTGGCGAGGGCGGTGCTCTGGCGCGAGGCACTGGACGCGGCGATCGACGGCGAGCGGCCGGTCACCGGCCTGATCGACCTGATGGTCGCCGCGCTGCCCGCCGAGACCGAAGTGATCATCGCCGAGGACGTGCTGACGCTCAGCCGGTCACTGGTCGACCGCTACCTCGACCCGCCGACCCGGTCCAGCGCGCTGGTCAGGATCGCGGGAACGTGCCAGCGGCTGCTCGACGGCGCGCCGGCCGGGGAGTCGTTGCAGCTCGCCGCAGCCCGGGGTTGGATCGCCGCGACCACCGATGCGGATCTGCTCGTCGGTTGGCTCGCCGGCCGGGACGTGCCGGCCGGCCTGAAGGTCGACGCGGAGCTGCGCTGGGCGGTGCTGCGACGACTGGTGGTGCTGGGCGTCGCCGGCGAGGCGGAGATCGCCATCGAGGCCGCCGCCGACAACAGCTCCACGGGCGCGGAGCGGGCTGCCCAGTGCCGGGCGGCGGTGCCCGACCCGGCGGCGAAGCAGGCGGCCTGGGAGATCATCGTGCGGGACACCGAGTTGTCCAACCGACTGCTGGAGGCGACCGCCGAGGGTTTCTGGCAACCCGAACAGGCCCAGCTGACCGCGGCGTTCGTGGACCGGTACTTCGCGGAGATGCCGGCCGCCGCGCACCGGCGTACCCCTTGGACGGCCGATCGGGTGGCGGCGCTGGCGTTCCCCCGCTACGCCGTGGCGCAGCCCACCCGGGAGGCGGCCGCGGCGCTGCTGGCCCGCGACGACCTGACTCCCGGCCTGCGCCGGGTGGTGACCGACGCCGACGACGACCTGCGTCGCGCGCTGGTCGCCCGGACGGCGGTGGCCGCCGCGTCGGCCTGAGCGCCGACCAGCGCGAGCTGTGTGGCGCGGGCTGACCACCGTGGGCCAACGTGGGCCTGCCGTCGTGATCTCGTGATCGACTCGGTTTTCTTGATGTCGCGGTGTTTGGGCCGCCGGGACGGGCCGGTTTTCAGGAAGTCGCGTTGATCATGGTCGGGCGGCCCGGTGGCGGGCCGGGACGGCCGGCCACGACGCTCGGCCTACGATCACTGGGTGGAGGAAGATATCCGGCGGATCGGGATCATGGGTGGCACCTTCGACCCGATCCACCACGGGCACCTCGTCGCGGCCAGCGAGGTAGCGGACCGGTTCGGCCTGGACGAGGTGGTCTTCGTTCCCACCGGGCAGCCGTGGCAGAAGGCCGACGAGCCGGTCAGTCCGGCCGAGGACCGGTACCTGATGACCGTGATCGCCACCGCCTCCAACCCTCGCTTCCAGGTCAGTCGGGTCGACATCGACCGCAGCGGGCCGACCTACACGGTCGACACGCTGCGTGACCTGCAGGCCGAGTACGGGCCGAAGGTGCAACTCTTCTTCATCACCGGCGCGGACGCCCTGCAACGCATCCTGTCCTGGAAGGACCTGGACGAGATCTTCGAGCTGGCCCACTTCATCGGCGTGACCCGGCCCGGCTTCCCGCTGAGCGACAAGCACCTCCCGGCGGACACCGTCAGCCTGATCCAGGTGCCCGCGATGTCCATCTCGTCGACCGACTGTCGTGCGCGGGTCGCCAGAGGTGAGCCGGTGTGGTACCTGGTGCCCGACGGTGTGGTGCAGTACATCGCCAAGCGGAGCCTCTATCAGCGCTGAGTGCACCCCTTATGCCCGGGTTTGTCGGTGTAAGCGGACAGAACTGCACGATCGCGATGCCGCCGGGTATGAGACGCTTGGAGGATCGCACGCTTGATCGAAGGAGAACGGTGACAGTTTCCGAACGCGCTCACGAGCTGGCTATCGCGGCCGCCCAGGCCGCCGCCGACAAGAAGGCGCAGGACATCACGATCATCGACGTCGGCGACCAGCTCGCCATCACCGACGCGTTCGTGCTCGCCGCTGCCCCCAACGAGCGGCAGGTGCTGGCCATCGTCGACGCCATCGAGGAGAGCCTGCTGGAGCTGCCGGAGAAGGCGAAGCCGGTGCGGCGCGAGGGCGAGCGGGGTGGCCGCTGGGTGCTGCTCGACTACGTCGACATCGTGGTGCACGTCCAGCACACCGAGGAGCGCGAGTTCTACGGGCTCGACCGCCTCTGGAAGGACTGCCCCACCATCCCGTTCGTCGACCGCGACCTGGTCGAGGCCGACGCCAGCGGGTCCGCCGCCGCCGAATGACCCGACTGATCGTCTGGCGGCACGGCAACACCGACTGGAACGCCGCCAACCGCGTCCAGGGGCAGACCGACGTACCCCTCAACGAGCTTGGCCGCGACCAGGCCCGCGCCGCCGCCCCGCTGCTCGCGGCGCTGCGGCCCGACGCCATCGTGGCCAGCGACCTGAGCCGCGCCGCGGAGACCGCCGCCGCGCTCGTCGCGCTGACCGGGCTGCCGGTCCGCACCGACGCCCGGCTCCGCGAGCGGCACTTCGGCCAGTGGCAGGGTCTGTACCTCACCGAGGTCGCCGAGCGCTTCCCCGAGGAGTACGCGCGCTGGCGGGCCGGCGACCCCGACCCGGGCGTGGATCTGGAGCCCCTGCACGACCTCGGTGAGCGGGTCGGTGCCGCGTTGCAGGAGGCAGCCGACGTGGCCGCGGGCGGCACCGTGGTGATCGCCACACACGGTGGCGCTTCCCGGCAGGGCATCGGTCGCCTGCTCGGCTGGGACAATGCCGTGCTGCGCACCGTCGGGTCGCTGGCCAACTGCCACTGGACCGAGCTGCGCCACGACGACGCCCGCGGGTGGCAGTTGCGGGCGCACAACGTCGGCCTGATCACCGCACCGGTCGCCGTCGACGCGGTCTGACCACTCGCGCCTCGGCGTTCACGGCCTCGATCGGCTAGCGTGCCGGGCATGCCCGTCGCGGTTGTCATCGACTCCACCGCCTACCTTCCGCCCGAACTGGTGCAGACGCACCGGCTGACCGTCGTGCCGTTGACCGTCGTGCTCAACGGCGCTGAAGGGCTGGAGGGGGTGGAGACCCAGCCGGCCGACGCCACCCTGGCACTGAGCGCCCGCCGGGTCACCGCGACCACCTCCCGCCCGGCACCCGAACAGTTCGCCCGGACGTACCGCGAACTGCTCGACGCCGGCGCCGACGGGATCGTCTCGGTGCACCTCTCCGCCGCGCTGTCCGGCACGGTGGAGGCCGCCCGACTGGCCGCCGCCGACCTGGACGGCCGGGTGGAGGTGGTGGACAGCCGCTCGACGGGCATGGGACTGGGCTTTCCAGCCATCGCCGCCGCCACCGCAGCCGAGGCCGGCACCGACCTTGCCGGGGTACGCGACGCGGCGCTCGCCGCCGTTGCCCGCACCACAGTCTGGTTCTACGTCGACACGCTGGAATTCCTCCGCCGGGGTGGACGGATCAACGCGGCCGAGGCGCTGGTGGGCACAGCTCTGTCCGTCAAGCCGATCATGCACATGCCGGACGGCGCGATCGTGCTGCGCGAAAAAGTCCGCACCGCAAGCCGGGGAGTGGCCCGTCTCGTGGACCTGGCCGTCGAGGCGGCCGGCGACGACGACGTGGACCTCGGGGTGCACCACCTGGCCGCACCACAACGGGCCGAGGCGTTGCGCGCGGCGCTGACCGAACGGTTCGGCGACCGATTGCACGACACGTACGTTTCCGAAGCGGGTGCCGTCGTCGCCGCGCACGCCGGGCCAGGGCTCGCCTGCGTGGTCGTCCACCGCCGCCCGGAGGGCTGAGCCGTGCCCACGTCGTGCGTGGTGACCGGCGGTGGCCGCGGAATCGGCCGGGCTGTGGTGGAACGGCTGGTGGCGACCGGTGCCACAGTCGTCGTCCTGGAACACGACGCCGACGCGGTCGACTGGATGGCCGGCCACCCGGCCGCCGATCGGCTGGTCGCGGTGGTCGGCGACGCCGCCGACGAGCAGGTGGCCGAGCGCGCCGCCGAGCTGGCGGACCGCGCCGCACCGCTGACCGGCTGGGTGAACAACGCAGCGGTGTTCCGCGACGCGGCGCTGCACACCGCGTCGGCCGACACGGTGCTGGACCTGATCGGGCTGAACCTGCGCCCCGCCGTGGTGGGCGCCGCGGTCGCCGTCCGCCGCTTCCTGGCCCGCGCCGCCGGCGGCGCCATCGTCAACGTCTCGTCGCACCAGGCCCGCCGGCCGGTGTCCGGCGCCCTGCCGTACGCGACGGCGAAGGCCGCCGTGGAAGGGCTGACCCGGGCGCTGGCCGTCGAGTACGGGCGGCACGGCATCCGCGCCAACGCCGTCGCGCTCGGCTCGATCGCCACCGAGCGGCACACCGAGTTCCTGGCCGCTCAGGAGCCGTCCCAGGCCGAGTGGATCGACGCCGAGCTGACCCGGCTGCACCCGGTGGGCCGGATCGGACGGGCCGACGAGGTGGCCGAGGCGGTCGCCTACCTGCTGTCACCGGCGGCGAGCTTCGTCAACGGGGTCATCCTGCCGGTGGACGGGGGACGGGCCGTACTCGGCCTCGACCCGGAGGCCCGCTGACCGTCGCAGCAGCTGGTGCCGATCGGGCTGCTAGCTGTCGGCGACGAAAACGCCCTGCCCCTGCTGCCCGTAGATCAGGTTTCGCTCGTGCAGCTCCTTGACGGCTCGATAGGCCGTGGAGCGCGCCACGTTGTACAACTCGCCGATCTCGGACACCGATGGCAGTTGTTGGCCAGGCGCGTATTCACCTGAGCGGATCTTCTGCTCGATGTCATCCGCCACGCGGCGGTAGTGCGGTGGTCTCGTCGGCATGAGCGGCTCTCCCGGACTTCAGCGGAGATCATGTTTCCAGCCCGGGTGTGATCGAGACAAGGCAACAACGCAGCAAAGTGGAGATAGTGAGAACTTGACTACACTGAGACAGTGGATACAGTGAGACAGTGGCCGGATGCTCCTGGACTTCAGCACTCCTGAGGTAGCCGGCCTGCCCGCCCTGAGGGAAATGCGTAGCAACGCTTCGGCCCCAGGGCGGGCAACTTCGGATCGCGCGGAGGTGTGCCGACCATGCCAATCGATGAACCGGTGTCCACGGCGACCGAACTGTTCATGGCCAAGCAGGTACTGGATGCTCACTGGACCCGGGCGCTCGACCGGCCGTGGCGGGCGGGCGGGTGCCTGGAGTGCCGAGAACGCAGCGACTGCCGACAACTCGACTGGGCGTTGGCGCTCATGGCGGAAGTCGCCTCGGTCATGCTGCAGAAACGGTGAACTGTCGGCTCGGCACTGCTGTGTTAGCCTCCGTGCGCGCCCCAGATGGGCCTACCCCCCCGGAGGTTCTGGCTACTTCAGCCACCACGCCGAGATCGATGCGTTGTTCGCGTCTCTCGGGCGGGATCCGGGGCGTCGGTGCCCTCGGGGCTTTGTCATCGGTGTGGCTGGGTGAACGCTGTGGGCCTCCGGTCGGGTCTTCGGATCGACCGGGAAGAAGGCGGTACGCATGACAGTCACGTTCAACCACACCATCATCGCCAGCAAGGACAAGAGCGCCTCGGCCGCGTTCTACCGGGAGCTGTTCGAGCTGCCGGAGGCGCCCTCGTGGGGGCCGTTCGCCAACGTCCAACTGGATGAGGGTGTGCTG
This sequence comes from Micromonospora inaquosa, assembly GCF_003857055.1. Classification (GTDB taxonomy): domain Bacteria; phylum Actinomycetota; class Actinomycetes; order Mycobacteriales; family Micromonosporaceae; genus Micromonospora; species Micromonospora inaquosa. Next base: position 35,943 of record NZ_QGSZ01000244.1, read on the forward strand.
CTCCAGTTCGCCGAGCCGCCGGTGGACATCCAGATGCAGCACTACGCGTTCCTCGTCGACGACGAGATGTTCTTGCGGTGCCTGGCGTTCGTCGAGGGGCGTGGCATCACGTACTGGGCCGACCCGCAGCTGAAGCGAGAGGGGGAGACCAACACCGAGCACGGGGGGCGCGGCTTCTACTTCTTCGACCCGGCCGGCCACGCCATCGAGATCATCACCCGGCCGTACCTGTAGCAGGCCCGTCGGCCGGTCGGGCGCGGTTGCCCCACCGGCCGTCAGCCTCGTTGCTGAGCCTCGTGGGTCGTGTCCGCGCTCTCGCCCGGGGGTACGGGATCAGCCAGCTGGAAGCCCGACGCCGCGAAGTCGGCCCCGTGCTCGCGATCGGACAGCACGAACGTTCCGCCCCGCTGCTCTGGCCGCCAACCACTCTTCAGGCCGCAGATGATGACCGCCCGCACGTCGGCGGGTGTGGGGTAGCCGTTGTCGACGACGTATGGCCCGGGGGTCGACAACAGATCCGCTTCGAGTTTCTGGCCGTTCTTTCCGCCGGAACCCCAGGCACGCACGTAGACGGCCCGGCGGTAGAAACCGTTTACCTGCACGCTGTGCAGCGCCGCGCGCCACGTGAAGGTGTGCCCGTCGATGTGTATCTGCCGTAGCCGAGCCCGCATCTGAGCCACCTCCATAGCAAATCTGGGCATGATCAGGGCGTTGTCCACAGTGGCAGTCGTTGTCCACAGGACGACGCGGTGACCCTCCACCGTCCCGTCCACCGCCATAGCGTCGCGCTGTGTCGCACGACGAGGAGACAGAGGTACGCCAGCGCCTGCGCCGGCTGACGGAGACGGCCGTCGCGCCGCCGTCCCGGCCGGAGGCGCCGCTCGCGGGCGTACTCCCGTCGTCCTTGGCTGGCGCGCTTCCGGCGGACGTGCTGTCCTCCCGGCCCGCCGCGCTGGTCGCGGGGCCGATATCCGACGGCTCTGCGCTCCGGCCGGAGTCGCGGCTGCCGGGCCCCGGGGCGTTCGACCCTGGGCGGCGGGGTGTGCGGGCGTTGGCGGTGGTCGCCGTGGTGGTGGTCGTGGGCGCGGCAGGTTGGGCCTGGCAGGCCCGGCCGCAGTCAGAGCCGGTCGCGCCGCTGGCCAGCGACGCCGCGTCGGCCGCACCAACCGGTGACCCCAACGTGTCCAGCTCGGGCGAGTTGGTGGTGGCGGTCGCCGGCAAGGTCCGAAAACCCGGTCTGGTACGCCTACCGGCCGGGTCCCGTCTCGCCGACGCGGTGCAGGCGGCCGGTGGCGCGCTGCCCGGGGTCGACGTGGCGCTGCTCAACCCCGCCCGCAAGGTCACCGATGGCGAGCTGATCGTGGTCGGGGTGACGCCACCGCCGGTGCCGGGCGGCGCGGCCGGGCCGGCGGCGGGCGGTGCGGCTCCCGCCGCCGGGCCGCTGAACCTCAACACCGCGACGCTGGCGCAGCTTGACGCGCTGCCCGGGGTCGGGCCGGTGCTCGCCCAACGGATCCTCGCTCACCGGGATCAGCACGGCGGGTTCAAGTCCGTTGGCGACCTACGCCAGGTCGACGGAATCGGCGATGCCCGCTACGAGCAGCTCAAGGATCTGGTGACGGTGTGAGCGGCTCCGCCGTCGCCGCAGACCCACCACCGGTCGGCCGGCCCCAGCCCCGGATGCCGGCCGGCGGGGCCCGGTCCGAGCCGCCGGACCTGCGACTGGCTGGGCTCGCCGTGGCGGCCTGGCTCACGGCGCTCGCCGGCCTGCACCTCGGCAGCCGTGCCACGCTGCTGGTGGCCGGCATGGCGGCCGGTCTGACGGCGATAGGTGCTGTGCACCTGCTCGGCCGCCTCGGCCGTCCCCGAGCTGTGGTGCGGCGCTACGGGTGGGTGGCCGTGGCGGTCGGCCTCGGAGTGGTCTGCGGCGGTGCGGCCACCGCCGCCCGGCTCGCCGTTCGCGACGCCCCGCCGATCCGGGCCCTCGCCGAGCAACGCGCGCCGATCACCGCCGACCTGGTCGTCCGGGACGACCCGCGCCCGATCCGGAGCGCCGGGCGGCCCGGCATGTTGCTGGTGTCGACCGAACTGGTCCGGCTCACCGGCCCGGACGGCCGACGGATCCACGCGACGGTGCGGCTGCTCGTGCTGGCGACCGACCCGTCGTGGCGGGGCCTGCTGCCCGGGCAGCGCCTCACCGCCGAGGGTCGGCTCGGTGTTCCGCGCGGTGGCGACCTCACCGCCGCGGTGCTCAGCACCAACGACCCGCCCGAGCGGCACGGCGCGCCGTCCTGGGCGCAACGCGCCGCCGGGGCGCTGCGTACCGGCCTGCAACGCGCCTGCTTGCCGCTGCCCGAGGACCCCGGTGGGCTGCTGCCCGGTCTCGTGGTGGGCGACACCAGCCGACTATCGCCCGCCGTCGAGGAGGACTTCCGAGCCACCGGGATGACCCATCTCAATGCGGTCTCCGGCTCCAACGTCGCGATCGTGGTGGGTGCGGTGTTGCTGCTGGCCCGGTGGGCACGGGCCGGTCCGTGGCTCGCCGCCGCGCTCTGTGGGGTGGCGCTGGTGGGGTTCGTCATCCTGGTCCGCCCGTCGCCGAGCGTCGTACGGGCCGCAACGATGGGAGCGATCGGGCTCGCCGCCCTCGCCGCCGGTCGTCCTCGGGCGGCGATGCCCGCGTTGGCCGCCGCTGTGACCGTGCTGGTGCTCGTCGACCCCGAGTTGGCTGGGGATCCCGGGTTCGCCCTCTCCGTGCTGGCCACCGGTGGTCTGCTGCTGCTCGCGCCACGCTGGCGGGACGGGTTGCGTCGGCGAGGCGTACCGCCTGGGTTGGCCGAGGCGCTGGCCGTGCCGGCTGCCGCCCAACTTGCCTGCGGCCCGGTCGTCGCCGGGATCTCTGGCACGGTCAGCCTGGTGGCGGTGCCGGCGAACCTGCTGGCGGTGCCGGCCATCGCGCCAGCGACAGTGCTGGGCGTGCTGGCGGCCATGGTGTCGCCGATCTGGCCGGCTGGTGCCGAGTTCGTCGCATGGCTGGCGAGTTGGCCGGCCTGGTGGTTGGTGCTCATCGCCCGGCAGGGTGCTCGACTGCCGGGCGGCAACCTGCCGTGGCCGGGCGGCGTGCCCGGAGCCCTGCTGCTGACCGGCCTGACCGTTGCGCTGCTGATCGCGGTGCGCCGGCCACTCGTACGCCGGCTGGTGGCGGTGGTCGGGGTCGCCGTGGTGCTGGGTGCCCTGCCGGTTCGGCTGGTGGCCGCCGGCTGGCCACCAGCCGGGTGGGTGGTGGTGGCCTGCGCGGTGGGCCAGGGCGACGCCCTGGTGCTCCCGGTCGACAGCGGTCGGGCCGTGGTGGTGGACGCCGGGCCGGAACCGGGGGCGGTGGACGGTTGCCTGCGTCGGCTCGGCGTACGGGAGGTGCCCCTGCTGGTGATCAGCCACTTCCACGCGGATCACGTGGGCGGGGTGGCCGGAGTGTTCCGGGGGA
>NZ_QGSZ01000213.1 GCF_003857055.1 Micromonospora inaquosa
CCCTCCCGTCATCCGCCGACCCCCGCCCCCGGGACCTCCATCACCTGTCAATTCGTTGCGCCGCGAGGAGGCACAGTTGGACGAGCGTTTGCCGGACGGGCCGTTGCCGCCCGCGTACCCGATCGTCGGGGCGCGGCCCCCGCAGCCGGACGGCGATCGGGTGCCCGCTCCGCCCCAGCCGACGCGGGCGCCGCTCACCCGCCGGCAGTACTCCTACGGGTTCGCGATCGCTGTGGTCGTACTCGTGCTGTTCGTGGTTGGGGTGCTGCGGTGAGCGCGACGGGCCGGCGGTGAACGAGCTGCCGGTGGGTCGCCGGGTCGCCCAGTGGCGCATCCGGCGGAACATGACGCAGCAGCAGTTCGCCGACCGGCTCGGCAAGTCGAAGAGTTGGGTGGACAAGGTCGAGCGTGGGGTACGCAGGTTGGAGCGGGTGTCCAACCTGCGGGAGGTCGCCGAGACGCTGCGCATCGACGTGGAGGTCCTGCTGGCCGCCCGGCCGGTGCGGCCGACCCCTGTTGCCGCCGGGGTGGACGGGGTCCGGACGGCGCTGGCGCGGTACCACCTACCGGGCGCGGCCCCACCGCCGTCGGTCGAGGAGTTGGCTGCCCGGCTGGAGCATGCCGAGCAGAGCTACCGGCACGCCCGCCACCCGGCGTTGCTGACCCTGCTACCCGGCCTACTCGACGCCGCCCGCGAGGCGCACGCGGCCGGCGAGGCGCACGCGGCCCGTCGCGGCGCGACGGACGCGCTGCTCGTGTCGGTGTACGCGCTCATCGCCCTGGTGCTGGTCAAGGTGGACCAGGGCGAACTGGCGTGGCTGGCCGCCGACCGTGGCATGACCGTCGCCCTGGCGACCCACGATCCGCGGTTGGCCGCCGTCGCCACCGTGTCACTGAGCCAGGCCCTGCGGTCGCGTGGTCGACGGCGCTCCGCCCTGGACGCCGCGCTCATCGCCGCTGACCGCCTCGGCGCGCACGGCAACTCCTCGGTCGACGTGGCGCTGCGCGGGACGCTGCTCCTTCAGGCCGCCCTCGCCGCCGCAGGCGGGGGATGCGAACGCGTCGCCCGCGAGGCGCTCGACCAGGCTACGACGATCGCGCGGAACGTCGGACCGGACGGCAGCGTGAACTCCGACGGTGCCGGCTCCGAGGGCTTGGGCGCCGATGGTGCCGGCTCTGGCGGTGCCGGCCCTGGTGGTGCTGGCTCTGGTGGTGCCGGCTCTGGCGGTGCCGGCGTTGGTGGTGCTGGCTTCGGTGGTGCTGGCTCTGGTGTCGGGGGTTTGGGTCGGGCGGCCGTCGAGGCGGCCCGGGTGGTCGCCGAGGTGGCCCTCGGCGACATCGACACGGCGATGGCCCGGCACGGGCGGCTGGTGACAGGGGACGAGTGGCGGTGGCTGTCGCCTGAGCACCGGGCCGCGTACCTCCTTGATGTGGCCCGCGGGTACGCCCGGACCGGTGACATGCGCCGCGCGGGCCGGGCGGTGCTCGACGCGGAGCGCACCGCCCACAGTGAGGTGCACGACCGCCTGGCGGCACGGAAGCTGGTCGCGGTCGTGTGGCGGTCCGCCGACGCCCCGGTCGGCCTGGCCCAACTCGCCGCCACCCTCCACGTCACCTGACGCACCAGGCACCAGGCACCAGGTATCAGGTATCAGGTATCAGGTATCAGCGTCGATGGCTATCTGCGTCGGTGGTAGTGGTTGCGGCGGGGGAGTTGTGTGGGGTCGAGCCAGGCGGGTGGGATGAACTCGGGGTGGCCGTCGCCGCCAAGTCGGACCGACCAGTCGCCGTGGTGCAGGTGGCGATGGTGGTAGCCGCAGAGCAGCACGCTGTTGTCGAGGCTGGTGTCACCGCCGTCGGCCCAGTGCCGGATGTGGTGGCCGTCGCACCAGCGCGGCGGGCGATCACAGCCCGGGAAGGCGCAGCCACGGTCACGCAGCACCAGGGCGCGTCGCAGCGGCCCTGAGATGAGGCGGCGTTGCCGGCCGACGTCGAGTGGTTGACCGGCGCCACCGAGGACTGCGGGGAGGATAGCGGCGTCGCAGGCGAGCCGACGCACGGCCTCGGGGGTGAGCTGAAGGCCAGTGTCGAGCGCGCCGCTGCCCAGCTGTCGGGTCAGCTCGTCATAGCCGGTGGTGATGACGACCTGGGTGGGGTCGCCGCCGTTCTCGGGGAGGTCGCCGGTGCGCAGCGCGAGGCGGCACACGTCGGCGAGGGCGTCATGGCGGCGCTGCCCCGCAGTGCGGGGGTCGTCGGGGCCAAGCGGTGCGCTGAGGGGGTCGATGGCGGCGCGCAGCGCGGCGGCGGCCTCGGTGTCGAGGATGCCGGTGAGGCGTAGCCGACCGTCGGTCTGCTCGCTGATCGTGAGGTGTCGGTCCCGGGCGGCCCGCGACTCCTGCGCCCGCACCGCCGCCTCGGCGGCGGCGTCGGCGGCCTCCGGGGCGACGTGGTCGAGGATCCGGGTGCCAAGTTTGCGCAGCAGGCCGGCGTCGAACTGCGCCGCCCAACCGACGAGGACACCGACGGCCTTGTCGGCGGCCTCCGCGCCGGCGCTGGCGTGGACGGTCTCGACGGTCTCGGCGATGACCCGGACCTGCTCCACGTCGACCGTTGCGGCGGCCAACGCGTCCTGCACCCCAGGCGGGGCGGCGTCGAGGGTCGCGGCCAGCTCGACCAGACGCCGGGCGGCGCCGACCCCGAGCCGCAGCCGGTCCCGCAGCCACACGGCTGTCGAGGACGCGCCCTGCGCCGTCGCGGTGCCTCGACCGTCCAGCTCGCGTACGAGGCCCAGCTTGACCGCGGCCAGGCGTTGCTCCAGCCGATGTGCCGCGTCCAGTGCCGCCACGAGATCGTGCTCGCTGGCGGCCCAGGCGGCCGTGTCGAAGCAGGCCGCCACCGCGGCCTCCGCCTGCTCCAACGCATCGATCACCACCACAACTTAGAACAGCTGTACGGCATCCTTCGGCACCCGTTGCCGGCCTGGCCGAAGCGAATCACCGGACCACGGCGTGCGCGCGGGTGGCGTAGCCTCCGGCCGTGATCAAAAAGGTGAGGGTCGCGGTTGTGGGCGTCGGCAACAACACCTCCGCGCTGGTGCAGGGAATCGCCCTGCACCGCGAGAGCGGCAGTCTGGTGGGTGTTCGCAGGCCGATTGTCGACGGGATCGCGGTGGGCGACATTGAGTTCGTCGCGGCCTTCGCCACCTCCAAGGAGAAGATCGGCAGAGATCTGACCGAGGCGATCTTCCTGCCGCCCAACAACTTCCCCCGGCTCAACTGCGACCTGCCCAGGGCAGGTGTTCCCGTCACCGAAGGGCTTGTCGACGCGACCGCTGTGGACCGGGTGGCGGCGGCGCTGGGTGGGGCTGAGGTGCTGCTCTACTCCGCGCCGAGTGGCCGACCGGAGGTCGCACGGGCGTACGCCGAGGCAGCGCGGACGGCCGGCGTCGCCTTCATCAACACCACCGCCGACCCGATCTCCCGCGATCCGCAGGTGATGAGCGGGTTCGAGGCGGCCGGTCTGCCGCTGCTCGGAGACGACCTGGCCAGCCAGTTCGGCACCTCGGTGGTGCACAACGCGCTGCTGCGGTTGTTGCAGGAGCGGGGCCTCACGCTGGTCAGCTCGTACCAGGTCAAGGCTTGCCCAGCCGGGGCGGTCGCGGCGGACGACGGTGCGTGAATGGGTGCATGACAATCCTCGCGATCGTCGTCGGCGGTGGCATCGGCGCCACCCTGCGTTACCTGCTGGGGCTCGGGCTCGCGCCGTCCACGCCGCCTGACTTCCCCTGGGTCACCTTCGTGATCAACATGGTGGGCGCCTTCGCGCTCGGCGCCGTGATGACGCTGCTCGCGGCACACCGGCTGCCCGGCCCGTGGGGCAAGCCGTTTCTGTCGACCGGGCTCATCGGCGGGTTCACGACCTGGTCGCACTTCATCGTCGAGTCCGACCAACTGATCGGGGCGCGGCGCAGCGCCATCGGCATCGTCTATCTCGTCGTGTCCATCGTCGGTGGAGTGCTCGCGGCGGCGCTCGGCGCCCGGCTGGCGGAACTGCGGGTGGGGCACCCGGCGGGAAGGCGCGCCTGATGTGGGTGGGCATCGGGGTGTTCCTGGCCGGCGGGCTGGGCGCGCTGTCCCGCGCCGGGGTGGACGCGCTGGTGAAGCCGTGGTGGAGCGCGCGGGCCACCGGGTCCAGCAAAGCCTTCCCGGCGAGCACCTTCCTGATCAACGTCTCCGGTGCCTTCGTGCTCGGCATCGTCACCGGCTACGCCGTGAAGAACACCGCCGCCGGCGCACAGGACTTCGCCGCCGTCGTCGGCGTCGGCTTCCTCGGCGCCTACACCACCTTCTCCACCGAGGAATGGCACTCCCTCGGGCTGCTACGCAAGAACGCCGCCGTCGAGGCCTTCAACGTGCTCGGCAGCCTCTGCGCGAGCCTCGTGCTGGCCGCGCTCGGCCTGTGGCTCGGCAGCCTGCTCTAGGGGGCCAGCACGGAGCGGTAGATGTCCACGGTGCGGGCGGCGATGGCGTCCCAGGAGAAGTGCTCCACCGCGCGCCGCCGGCCGGCCAGGCCGAACCGTTCGGTGCGCGCCGCGTCGGCCAGCAGCGTGTTGATCGCCGCCGCCAGATCGGCCACGAAGCGGTCCGGGGCCAGTGGCGTGCCGGAGCCGTCGGTGGCCTGCTCGATCGGCACCAACAGGCCCGTCTCACCGTCGGCCACCACCTCGGGGATACCGCCGGTGGCGGTCGCCACCACCGCCGTCTCGCAGGCCATCGCCTCCAGGTTGACGATGCCCATCGGCTCGTAGACCGACGGGCAGGCGAAGACGGTGGCGTGGGTGAGCACCTGGATCACCTCGGGCTTGGGCAGCATCTCCGCCACCCAGACCACCCCGGAACGGTTGGCCCGCAGCTCGGCCACCAACTCCTCCACCTCGGCGGCGATCTCGGCCGTGTCCGGCGCACCCGCGAGCAGCACCAGCTGGGTGTCCGCCGGCAACTCCCGGGCGGCGCGCAGCAGGTAGGGCAGGCCCTTCTGCCGAGTGATCCTTCCCACGTAGACGACGCTGGGTCGGGACGGGTCGATGCCGAGCCGGTCGAGCACGTCGGTGCCGGGGTCCGGGGCGTACTGGATGGTGTCGATGCCGTTGTAGACCACCCGGACCCGGTCCGGGTCGATCTGCGGGTAGGCGGTGAGCACGTCGTTGCGCATCCCCCCGCTGACCGCGATGATCGCGTCGGCCGACTCGTACGCGGTGCGCTCGATCCAGGACGAGAGCGCGTAACCGCCGCCGAGCTGCTCGGCCTTCCACGGCCGCAGTGGTTCCAGGCTGTGCGCGGTCACCACGTGCGGCACCCCGTGCAGCAGCTTCGCGGTGTGACCGGCCAGGTTCGCGTACCAGGTGTGGCTGTGCACCACGTCGGTGCCGGCCGTGCCGGCGGCCATCTCCAGGTCCACGCCCATCGTGCGCAGCGCGGCGTTCGCGCCGGTCAGGCCGGACGGTTCGGCGTACGCGGTGACGCCCGGCTCGGTGCGCGGCAGGCCGAAGCAGTGCACCCGCACGTCGGCGAGGCGGCGCAACTCCCGAGCCAGGTACTCGACGTGCACGCCCGCGCCGCCGTAGACCTCCGGTGGGTACTCGCGGGTGAGCAGATCGACGCGCAGCGGGGAGGGTTCCGTCATGACCCCGCACCCTAGTGCAGAAGACTCCCCGTACGAGTGGTGAAGTGGGGCAAGGGTGGATAGCGTCGTGGCATGGCTGCCAAGGTGCTCGCGATCGTCCTGGCGGGTGGGGAGGGCAAGCGCCTGATGCCACTCACCACGGACCGGGCCAAGCCGGCCGTCCCGTTCGGCGGGATGTACCGCATGGTCGACTTCGTCCTCTCCAACCTGGCCAACGCCGGCTATCTCAAGATCGTCGTGCTGACCCAGTACAAGTCCCACTCCCTCGACCGGCACATCACCAAGACCTGGCGGATGTCCACCCTGCTCGGCAACTACGTCACCCCGGTGCCCGCACAGCAACGCCGCGGCCCGTGGTGGTTCGCCGGCTCGGCCGACGCCATCTACCAGAGCTTCAACCTCATCAACGACGAGCAGCCCGACTACGTGATCGTCTTCGGCGCCGACCACATCTACCGGATGGACCCGCGGCAGATGGTGGAGGACCACATCGCCTCCGGCGCGGCGGTGACCGTCGCCGGCATCCGCCAGCCGCTGTCGACGGCCGACCAGTTCGGCGTCATCGAGGTCGGCGAGGACGGCAAGCGGATCCGGGCGTTCCGCGAGAAGCCCACCGACGCGGTGGGCCTGCCCGACGCACCGGACGAGATCTACGCCTCGATGGGCAACTACGTCTTCACCACCCGGGCGCTCTGCGAGGCTGTCGAGCGCGACGCCGAAGACAAGACCAGTAAGCACGACATGGGCGGCAGCATCATCCCGATGCTCGTCGAGCGCGGCGAGGCCAACGTCTACGACTTCCGCGACAACGAGGTGCCGGGCAGCACCGACCGTGACCGCGGCTACTGGCGGGACGTGGGAACGCTGGACTCGTTCTACGACGCGCACATGGATCTGATCAACGTGCACCCCGTCTTCAACATGTACAACTTCGACTGGCCGATCTACACCGAGCAGCCGCCGTGGCCGCCGGCGAAGTTCGTCCACCAGTGGGGTGAGCGGGTCGGCCGGGCGGTCGGCTCGATGGTCTCACCGGGAGTGGTGATCTCCGGCTCGCTGGTGGAGAACTCGATCGTCTCGCCGAAGGTGCGGGTGCACTCCTGGGCGCACGTCGAGGGCTCGGTGCTGATGGAGGGTGTGGAGATCGGCCGGCACGCGGTGATCCGGCGGGCCATCCTGGACAAGAACGTGTTCGTCCCGGAGGGCGTCGAGATCGGCGTCGACCTGGAGAAGGACCGGCAGCGCTACACGGTCTCCGACAACGGCATCGTGGTGATCGGCAAGGGCCAGAAGGTCGTGCCGTGACCGTCCCGCACTCCCCGAGGAGGATCCCGCAGTGACCCACCCCCGTGCCGGCCAGCCCGCCGAGCCCGCCGACCTGGTCGACGTGCCGCGCCTGGTGACCGCCTACTACGCCGAGCATCCGGATCCCGCGGACCCGGCCCAGCAGGTCTCCTTCGGCACCTCCGGCCACCGCGGCTCCAGCCTGCGCAACGCGTTCAACTCCGACCACATCCTGGCGGTCACCCAGGCGCTCTGCGACTACCGACGCGAGCAGGGGTTGGACGGGCCGCTCTTCCTCGCCCGGGACACCCACGCCCTCTCCGCCCCGGCCGCGGTGGACGCCCTGGAGGTGCTCGCCGCCAACGGGGTCACCGTGCTGGTGGACAGCCGCGACGGCTACACGCCGACCCCGGCGCTGTCGTACGCGATCCTCACCCACAACCGGGGGCGGACCAGCGGGCTCGCCGACGGCATCGTGATCACCCCGTCGCACAACCCGCCCGACGACGGCGGTTTCAAGTACAACCCCACCAACGGCGGACCAGCCGACACCGACGTGACCCGATGGATCCAGGACCGGGCCAACGCCATCCTCGCCGCCGGGCTCAAGGAGGTCCGTCGGATCACCTACGCGCGGGCGCGGGCCGCCGACACCACCGGGGAGTACGACTTCCTCGCCAACTACGTCGACGACCTGCCGGCGGCGATCGACATCGACGCCATCCGCGATGCGGGGATCCGCATCGGCGCGGACCCGCTGGGCGGGGCGAGCGTGGCGTACTGGGGTGAGATCGCGCAGCGGCACCGGCTGGACCTGACCGTGGTCAACCCGACCGTCGATCCGACCTGGCGGTTCATGACCCTGGACGGCGACGGCAAGATCCGGATGGACTGCTCCTCGCCGAACGCGATGGCGTCGCTGATCGCCGCGCGTGCCGACTACCAGATTTCCACCGGCAACGACGCCGACGCCGACCGGCACGGCATCGTCACCCCGGACGCCGGGCTGATGAACCCCAACCACTACCTGGCGGTGGCGATTCGTCACCTGTTCCGCACCCGCACCGAGTGGGGGCCGGCCGCCGCGGTGGGCAAGACCCTGGTCTCCTCGTCGATGATCGACCGGGTCGCCGCCGACCTGGGCCGGCCGCTGTTGGAGGTGCCGGTCGGCTTCAAGTGGTTCGTGCCCGGCCTGCTGGACGGCGCGGTCGGCTTCGGCGGTGAGGAGAGCGCCGGGGCGTCGTTCCTGCGCCGCGACGGCTCGACCTGGACCACCGACAAGGACGGTCTGCTGCTCTGTCTGCTCGCCGCCGAGATCCAGGCCACCACCGGCCGCAGCCCGAGCCAGCACTGGGCGGAGTTGGCCGAGCGCTTCGGCGCTCCCTCGTACGCCCGGATCGACGCCCCGGCCACCCGCGAGCAGAAGGCGGTGCTCGGCAAGCTGTCCCCGGAGCAGGTCACCGCCACGGAGCTCGCCGGTGAGCCGATCACCGCGACGCTGACCACCGCCCCCGGCAACGGCGCACCGATCGGTGGCCTCAAGGTCAGCACCGAGTCCGGCTGGTTCGCCGCGCGCCCGTCCGGCACCGAGGACGTCTACAAGATCTACGCCGAGTCCTTCCAGGGCCCCGAGCACCTCACGCAGATCCAGGAAGAGGCCAAGCACCTGGTGGACAGCGTCCTGACCCAGGCCTGAGCCTCGTTGGTCAACAGGGTGCGGGGCCCTGTTGATCAACATGGCGTGGTCAGCAGGGCGGGGGTAGTTCCTTCCGGGTGCGGCGCAGCTCCTCGGGGAGCAGTTCGCGCAACTGCTCGGGCAGGAACGGCAGGTCGAGCAGTGTCATCTTCAACTGGTTGCGTTCCTGGTAACGCAGCGGGTCGAAGCGCACCACCAGACCGGCGTTGCGGCGGTAGCTGATATCCACCGCTCCCTCCGTGGCCGCGTCCCGGAACACCAACCCGTCCATCTCCACCACCACCGGCGACGAGTCGGGCTCCAACTCCAGCCGGATCTTCTCGTCCGGCGCGAGCACCACCGACCGGGAGATACCGGCCATCGGCGCGGACGGCGTGATCACCACCGAGTCCGCCGCCGGGGAGATCAGCGGGCCGCCGGCCGCGTAGCTGTACGCCGTCGAGCCGATCGGGGTGCTCACCACCACGGCGTCACAGCGGTAGTAGCCGTACTGCTGGCCGTCGATGGCGAGGGTGAGGTTGACGAAGCCCGAGCCGGGTTGGCGGACCAGCGCGATGTCGTTGAACGCCACCACGTCGTCACCGCAGACGTCGCAGGCCAGGCAGGCGTGCGACTCGATGGTGAAATCCTTCGACAACAACCGGCTCAGCGCCTCGGGCAGATCCGGCGGTTCGATCTCGACCAGAAAACCCAGGCGACCCAGGTGTACGCCGAGCACCGGCTTCGGGTCGAGCACGGCCGAACGCAGCGCACCCAGCATGGTGCCGTCCCCGCCGATGCTGATCAGGGCGTCGGCGCGGGTCGCCACCTCGTCCGCCGGCACCGGTACGACGCAGGACGGGACGCGGTGCTGGTCCTCCTCGCGCACCATCAGCGTCTTGTGGTGACGCGTCGCCCACCGCTCGATGATCCCGACCACCTCGGTGACATCCCGGGTGGGGTGCAGCACAAGTCCCAGCCCCGACACCCGTACAGCTCACCACATCGGCGGCGACCGCACCCGGCGTACACCGAAGGTGCGCCGACGGTCCGCGGACCGTCGGCGCACCTCGCCGCCATCAGGGCCGGGGCTGCCCGGTGAGGTGGGTCAGCGAGCGGGCGACCAGATCATCGCGGTCCGCCGGAGGCAGACCCTCCAACCCGAAGCCCAGATACACCGTGTCCCCGGTGACCACCACCGAGCCCTCCTCGAACGCCTGCTGGCTGCGCGACCAGTCGTTGGCGTTGCCAGCGGAGCCCGGCGGCGGGCCGGCCACCGTCCAGCCGCCCAGGTCGGCCGACTCGAACGAGGTCTCCGCCACTGTCGACCCGTCGACCAGCACCCGGGCGTCGTCCAGGAAGACACCGAGACCCTGGGTGCCCCAGTCCGAGGCGTACGTGATCGACACCTCGACCTGCTTGCCGGCGTAGCCCGACAGGTCGACCACGAACTCCTTCCAACCCCCCGACGACCCGGTCGCCGCGTTCCAGCTGCCGGTGCTCCCGGTGGGGGAGCAGTCCGCGCCCTGGTAGTGCGCCAGGAACGGGTGCAACTGCTCCACCCAACCCTCGACGCAGCTGTCCCCGGTGACAGTGCCGGTCTTGCCGTTGGCGTCCGGCAGGGTCGTCCAGTCGTCGCTGCCCACCTCGTGCGCCTCGACGAACATGAAGTCCCAGTCCTGCTCGATCTCGTACGAGGTGAAGAAGCGCAACTCCCCGCTGCTCGCCCCGGTCAGGTCAACCGTGCGCGTGAGCCGCTTGTACGACTCGTCGGTCTGCCCGCTGTGCAGGTACCACTCACCAGTGCGCGGATCGAACGGCGCACCGCCCGGCCGGGTCCAGCCCACCGGCGCGGAACTGGCGAACTGCGGGAACTCGTCCGGCGGCAGGAAGCTCGACGTGGTCAGGAACGACGCGGTGTGCGCCTGGTTCTCGGCCGAGCCGGCAGCGTTCAACTGCCCGTTGAAGCCGGTGAACGCCGCGTCGGTCCCGGCGACCGGGTACGGCTCGCCCGTCGGGCTGGTTCCGCCGTCACTGACGTAGGTGTGCGCGCCCAGCCAGTACTGCTGGAAGTCGTTCAACAGCGGCAGACAGTTGGCGGACTCGGCGTCGGCGCACTCCGGTGGCGCGTCCGGGTGATAGACGTACGACCCGTTGGCACCCTGCGCGAACAACGCGTACTGGCCGCTGACCAGCAGCTTGCCGCCCTCGTTCAGGTAGTCCCGAACGGCCAGTTCGGTCTCCAGCGCCGCCCTCGCCGTCGTGCCGGCCACCTGACCGGGGGAGCGCAGGATCACGTCGTCGCCGGTCTCCCAGACCACCGCCTTGTAGTGCGACAGCACGCCGAGCGGGTGCGGCGCCTTGCGACCCATCGCGTCGAAGTCGTACACGTCGCTGCTGCGCCCGGCGGCGCTCAGCGACGCCGCGACCTCGTCGGCGTACTTCGCGGTGGTGCCGGTCTGCGCCGGACTGAGGCCGGTGACGTCCTCCATCGCGAGGACCAGCACGTCACCGCCGATGTCGTTGTGCACCCGATAGGTGAAGTGTTCGCTGGCCACCACCCCTGCTCGCGGTTTGTTTCCGGTGAACCAGACCTCCACCCGGTCGCCCGGCTTCGCGCCACTGACCTTGCCCCGCAGCTCGGCGTAGTAGTCGTCGTGGGTGTCGCCGTACCGCTCGCCGCCGCGCCACTCGCGGACCGCGACCGTCTTCGGCCGCCCACCGTTGACCGTGTAGTGCATCCGCACGTTCTTCAGGGCCCGACGGGTGATCGAGGCGACCTGCTGGGTGCGCCCGTACGAGGTGTCGAAGGCGTCCACCACGAAGTCCGGAGTGCTCCGACCGACCACCGATACCGGATCGTCCGGGTCCGCCGCGGACCGGGCCACGGCCAGCGCGAACGGTAGGTTCTTGCCCACCTCGCCGGCGATCAGCGCCTCGTCGTCGGGGAAGATGAAACCGCTGACGCAGTCCTCGGGGCGCCACTGGTCGTCCGGGTCAACGGCCGAGGCGGCCTCGCAGGTGGACATCTCCGGGGTGAAACCCAGCGTGCCGTACTTGACGGTGGCGTGACTGTCGGTGTCCCCGTTGGTGGTGTACAGCTCGGCGGAGATGTCCGGGTCGTAGCCGGGCACCGCCGGGTGCGCGTCGTCACCGGCCATCGCCTGGTAGATCACGTCGTCCGGGCTGGGGGTGCTCACCTGCCAGCCGATGCCGTAGAGCAACAGCTCGGCCGCCGAGTGGTAGTTGACGAAGAACTCGAACCCGACCCGCTTGAAGAGCCGGTCCAGGGCCACCGTCTCCGGCTCCGAGTTGGGGCCCGGGCCCCGGTAGGTCTCGCTGTTCGGCTCCGGCGACGAACCCTCGTTGTCGTACCCCCACTTGTAGCTGAAGTTGCGGTTCAGGTCGACGCCGTCACCGGAGCCGACCTGCCCGTCTCCGTTGTTGTCGCGCAGGTTCTTGCGCCACAGCCGGTTACCGGGGGTGAACGTGAAGTCGTAGCCATCCGGGTTGGCGACCGGCAGGAACCACAGTTCGGTCTTGTTCAGGAGTTGGGTGATCTCCGGGTCGGTGCCGTAGCTGTCCAGCACGTGATGCATCAGCCGGCGGGTCATCTCCGGAGTGATCCATTCGCGGGCGTGCTGCGCACCGGCGTAGAGCACTGCCGGTCGCTGGCCGTCGGCGACGGTTCGCGCGTTCTTGGTGACCTTCATGGCGATGATCGGCTGCCCCTGCTGGCTGCGACCGATCGTCTGCACCTTGGCGAGCTTCGGATACCGGGCCGCTGTGGCGTTCAGCTCGTCCCGCAGGCCGCCCGCCTCCCCGTAGGGCCGGAAGCTCGTCCAGCCGGCGGCGGCCTGCTCCCGCAGCGCCTGCGACGCGTCCTTGCCCCGCACCTTCTTCACCGACAGCGGTACGCCCTTGTCGGTCAACCGCTTCGCCTGCCGTCGGCTGAGGACCGTCTCGACAGTGGTGCGGCCGGATGAGTCCGTCTTCGCGTCGTGGCCGAGGTCGACCCCCGCCGCGCGCAGCTGCTCCCGCTGTTTCGCGTCGACCGTGCCGACGTACACCTCCAGGCCGTCGCGGACGCCCGGGTCGGACGGTGGCCGCGCGCTGGCTGGTGGGCTGAGCGCCAGTGCGCCGAGCAGGGTGACCACGCCGGCGATCGCCAGTCGTCTCGGTCTCATCGCGCCTCCTTGGGTGAAGGACCTGTAGGCGCGAGCCTCTCGGTGTGGCGTGATCGATGTCAATAGTTCGATGGAGGCGACGTTGCTGACCGTGTCGATGTCGGTGCCAATGGTGACGGGCGGGTGACGTGCCTCGTAACTGGCCTTTTGTCGCCTCGTTGAAAGGGTGCTGATGAGCAAGCTGGGAGGCGACTTGACGTGCGTGGGCTGATGGAGCACGGGTGGCTGTTCGCGGAACGCCGCCGGCGTCTCGAGCGAAAGGTCGCGCTCTACGACAAGCCCCTGTCCCGCGCGGAGATCGAGCGGATCCAGGTCGAACGCTTCAACACGATGTGGGCGTACTGCCTGACCCGGGTGCCGTTCTACAGGTCCTGGCGAAAGGAACACGGCCTGCCCAGCGGCATCTCGCGGCCGTCGGACCTGCGCCACTTTCCGACGCTCGACAAGGAGCTGCTGATCAGCCGCTCGGCCGAGGTCTTCGCTGGTGGTTCGACGAAGCAGGCCTACAGCACCGGCGGGAGCACCGGTCAGCCCACCAAGTTTCCGCGCGGGCGGGACGAGTCGACGGACCGGTGGGCGAACAACTATCTCGGGCGAGCGTGGCGGGGAATCCAACCGTTCGAGCCGCAGGTCCTGCTCTGGGGGCACTCGCACCTGTTCGGCGACGGGCTGGCCAGCCGGATCGCTCGGCTGCGGCGCGGCGTCGCCGACCGCCTGGTGAACATCACCCGGTTGAACGCCTACGACCTCAGCGAACCTGCGCTTCGAGGGCACTACGAGGCGATCCGGTCCCGGCAACCCGTGTTGCTGGTCGGCTACACCTCGGCAATCTTCAAAGTCGCCCGCTACATCGAACGCAACACGCTGGACCTGGGAGACATGAGCCGGTTGCGTGCCGTGATCCTGACCGCGGAGACGGCCAGTGACGCGGACATCGCGATGATCGAACGGGTCTTCAGGGCGACGGCGGTCATCGAGTACGGCGCCGCGGAGACCGGCCTGGTGGCGATGTCCCGTGAGCAGGCGCGGTCCATCCAGGTCATCTGGGACAGCTTCATCTGTCTGGTCGCCGACGATGCCTCGCTCACCGTCACCACCCTCGACGACCGTCTGTTCCCGCTGGTCAACTACGCCATCGGGGACCAGGTCGAGGCAACTGACATCGTCGACGGCAACGCGCTCGAACTCCGCTCGATCCTCGGCCGACGGCAGGAGATCGTGCAGGTCGGCTCCGCGCGCGGGACCCTTGACCTTTCGCCGATCCTGCCGGTGCACATCCTCAAGACCCTTCCGGGAATCGTCGGCGTCCAGTTCCGCCAGGAGCGACCTGACGCCCTGCACATCTACGTGCAGGCAGACCACGAGCTCGATCTCGAAGCGGTGAGCCTGTACTTCGCTCGGGAGCTGCGGAAGGACCATCCTGATCTTCGCGCCGAATCGGTGACGTTCCACCAGGTTGCCGACCAGGTTCGCACCCGTGCCGGCAAGCACGCCCTGTTCGTGTCCTGATCCGAGTCGGCGCTGCGGCCCTCACCGGCCGATGAGGTCGACCGGTGGCGCGGTGTGACGCCCCTGCTCAGGGGCGAGCGGCTTGTGCCGATGAGATCCGCGCCGCCGGTATCGACGCGACACCGCGGCCAGCACGAGGATCCCCGCTACCAGCATCTCCGCGACGGTGGTGGCGGCGGCGGCACCCGTCGGTCCAAGTGTCGTTGCCTGGATGAGTAGCGCGCCGGCCAACAGCACACCGATCGACAGGGCGAGACGGGTGGCGGCGGTGTAGCTTCCGTCGCCGATGCGGTTGAGCGTGTAGGCGCGGTTCACTGTGGTGAACGGTAGGGCGAGCGCCAACAGTTGCAGCCAGAGCGCCGACTCGGGTATCGGCAGCGTGAGCAGGCTCGTCGTGAGCCACGGCGCGGCGGCGATGACCCCGGCGGCGATGACTGTCGCACCGATGACGGCGATCACCTCGCTCTCCCGGCTGATCGCCATCTTGGGACCGAGATTGTGTCGCCGCCGGGTCCGGATCGCCATGGGCACCCGGAGCCCGCTGAACGTCACGGCGACCAGTGCCTGATAGATGTTGACCAGGGCGCCATAGCAGCCCACCACCTGAGGGCTCGCCACCAAGGAGAGAGCGATGGTGCTGGCGCGGCCGGTGAACGCCTCGGCGAGACTGTAGGTGAACAGCGGCCGGCTCAACCGGAAGGCGCGCCCGGCAGCCCGCAGCGAGAGCCCTCTCCACATCGCCGGAGGGGCGTCCGCGCCCCGACAGGCCAGTATCTCCGTGCTCAGCAGGTAGGCGGCGGCGCCAACCAGCAGTGCGGTGGTCAGCGGAGCGCCCGCGACCAGCAGCACCATGGACAGCAGACGGGTGCCGGTTATCGCGGCCGAGGCCGCGATGAAGCGCATCTGTCGGGCGAGGTCGCCGAAGCGCAGGTCGGCGAGGCTGTTGAAGATCATCACGCCGCCGGCGCTGATCAGGGCCGCCAGGCCGTATCCCTGGTCGGCGTAGAGCGCGGCGATCACCAGGGTGGCGGTGGCCATGGCGGGCACTGCCACCAGGAGTCGTTGACTGTGCGCCGCTCGGCGTTCCTCGTCGTTGCCGGACACGTACAGCAGGGACGACCCACCCATGACCAGGTTGGCCACCCAGGTCAGCGCGGCCGTCATCACGCTGTACGCCGCGATCTCGGCGGTTTGGCCCTGCCGGGCGCTGTAGGCGAGTATGCCGGCGTTCAACAGGCCGCTCACCAGGCTGGACACCGACGCCACGACAGTGTTGGACCGCACCCCCGGCCGGCGACTTCCCTGGGAGCGGAGGGGCTCGGTGGGCTTGGCGAGCGTCTGCTCCGACGTCGACCGTTCAGTCAATCGTGGTCCTTTCACGGCGGCTGGGCACCGCCCGCCGCCGGGCGCGGGTCAGCGTTCCGCGACTGTCAACCTGATCCGGTCGAGGATGTTCGGCCCGGCGGTCTCAGCCCGCCAGGACCGATAGGCCTGCCCCGCCGCCCGGCGCGCCGCGAGCCGTTCCTCCTCGCTGCGCTGGGCGAACTGGTCAATCTGGTGAGCCAGCGTCGCCACCGTGGCATCCGTCAGGACGGCTCCACCGCCGGCCCGGAGCATCGGGCTCCAGGGGGTCTCGTCCGAACAGATCACCGGGCACGAGGCGGAGAGGCTCTCCGCGATGACGTGGCCGAAGTTCTCCCCCTGGGTGGGGAAGACGAACATGTCGTACCGGGCGAAGGTGGACCGGACCGCTTCAGGCGCGAGCTCTCCCCGGTAGGAGAACGTCACGGACGCCGGTAGCCGCTGGGCGAGCAGTTGGCATTCGGCCCAGTAGGACCGGTCCTCGATGGGACCGTAGACATCGAACAACACCGGCCGCTTCACCAGCGCGAGGGCCTCGATCACCTTCGCCAGATTCTTGATCGGGTTGATTCGACCAATGAATACGAGACGCGGAGAACCGCCGATCCCTTCGGGTGGGATCGGCTCCGGCGGAAGTGACACCTCGTTGCGCCGCATCTCGATTCGGGCCCAGGGAAAGAGGTCCCTGATCAGCTGCGCCTCGTGCGGGTTGGTGGCGTGCCAGTAGACCTTGAGACGTCTGAGGATGGGCCGCCAAACGCGGAGGAACAAGCGCTTCTTCCGGCTCTTGACCCCCAGTGCGCTCGCCGCCAGCTCACCTCTCGGGGCGAGGAGAATTCGGTCGACCTGGATGATGCGTGTCTGTGCCGCGAGAATCGGCAGAATCGACGACATCGCCCAGAGGCTGTTGACGTAAAGAAGGTCGAATGTGTTGGATCGGAGCGTTCTCAGCATCGCGTGCCACTGGTGGAGTCGGCCCGGATCAAGGTAGTAGATCCGGGCGGCACCCCGGCGCGCCCAGCGACCCGACAGGCCGGGATACGGCTCATTTGAGCCGAGGTCGCGGTCTCTCGTCACCATCGTCACGTCGATCGCCGGTGATGCGGTGTCGAGCAGTTGGGCAACGGATCGGACCGGGCCGCCGGCCCGGAATCCCGGTTCGAAGAAGTCGCACGTCAACAGTACGCGGTACGGCGGCGGGTTCGATTCTGTGGAATGCGCGACGTCGCGCGGGTCGTGAACAGTCAGGGGTGAGTTGTGAATGGCTTTCGCGGCTGCCGCTGTGTTGTCGTCGCGCAGGATGTCGAAGGTGTCAGCCACGTTCGGCTAACGATGAGCGGTATGGATCGGTGACGGCGCCGCTATCGGCCCGACGTGATGTGACTGAGTCCGCCCGAAATTCATGAGACAAGCGGCCGAATTGGATGTCCGAATATATGCTGCGCTCTCATGGAGTCAGCGACAGGGGCGCGTGCGATGGCAGGTGGGAATCGAGGCGCGTACCCGCGGCATGCGCGGGGCGTACCCGACGATCGCCCGCGGACCCCGACCAGCGGTCTCTGGCGCTGTGCCCTCGGGCTGGCCTGGCTCGGGTTGGGCCTGGCGTGCCTGCTTGTCCAACAGAACCCCTCAGCCGCGTGGGACCGGGACGGAAACCTCGCGATGAGTCTCCTGGCGACCCTCTTCGGCGCGTGGGTCTTCTGGCGAGACGGTGGTCGCTGGATCACGGCGGTGGGGCTCTACAACCTTGCCTTCGCATTCTTCGTCGGTTTCAGCGGGCTCTACCAGACGGTGAAGGCATGGACGCTCGATCCCGGCATCCCGCTCTTCACCGCCGTGGCCATCTGCTACTTCGTCCAGGTGGTGACGTGGTTGCTCTTCTGGAGCGGCGGTGTGTCACATCGGCTGCCGACGAATGCCGGGCAGGCAGACGGCAGGACGGCCGGATGGGCGGTGAAGTCGGGCCTGCTCCTGCTGGTGCTCGCTGTGGCCATGGCGGCAATCGCTCCGGATTCGATGCCGGTGGCCAACCCGGTCGGCTTCGTTGGCGTCGTGCTCCTCGCCGTGGGGCTGTTGCGGGGGCCGGCGGCGCACCATCGGTTCCTGTGGGGCGTGGTTCTCCTCATCGCCTTCGCGGTCTACTTCACGTACCTCTTCACGGGCTTCGGCCGGATCGTCGTCGGCACCTTGGCGCTCGCGCTGCTGGTGATGTCCGCCCACCGTGATCAGCGGCCGTACACCAAGCTCCTCATCCTCGGTGGGGCAACCCCGGCACTGCTGTTCCTCGCCGGCCTCCGCGCCACCGCCTCGCAGGGCTCACCGTTCACTGTCGACCAGGATGGATTCGGGTCGGCGATCAGTCCGCTTCGCTCGTTCGCCCAGCTCCTTCGTCTGGATGAGGCTGGGCTGCTGCCCCGGGGCTGGGGGGAGACGTTCGCCAACGCGGCGGTCGGTCTCGTGCCCCGCGCCGCGTGGGAAGGCAAACCGGTCGGCTTCGGCGCCGACCTCGTCGCGTTCCTGTCGCCTGAACTGGTGGGCACGGGGCACTCCGCGGCGGCGCTCGCGCACGGGGAGTGGTTGTACAACTTCGGTCTGCTGGGGCTGGGGTTGATGGTCCCGGTGATCGGCCTTGTCGTCCGACTCGTCGACAGGCTGCTGGTCTGGGCCTCATCCAGCCCACTCACCACCCCGTACGCCGTTGGCGCCTACGCCGGTGCGATCGTCGCCGCGGTCGGTCTGTTCGACCTCCTCTGGGTGGGCAGCTTCACCTACGTGGTGCGTGGCGGCGCACGCCTGCTGGTGCTGGCCGCGGTGATCCTGGTGATCGGCTGGCGTGTCTCGGGGCAGGCGGTGCCGAACCACCTGGTCGGCCAACGCCGGCCGGCTGCTGCCCGCCGCCCCCAGCCGACAGCGCGTGCCCGATGACCGCGTTACACCAGCCCAGCTGCTGACCCCCGGCACTCACCGAGACGGTCGGGACCGTGACGAACCTGTTGTGCTGTTAGTCCCGTTTATGGGCGTTTCTCCAGTGGGGTTTCGCTCGTTGCGGCAGTTGTGGCCGCACTACGGCCTCGGCCAGCACGGCCTACGCGAGCCACCATGAACGAACGGAGTGTCAGTGAACAACTTGACCACCGGACGCCGGGTGCTGATCACCGGCGGCACTGGTTCCTTTGGACAGACGATGGTGCGCCGGCTCCTCGACTGCGGCGTCGGCGAGGTCCGGGTGCTC
This sequence comes from Micromonospora inaquosa, assembly GCF_003857055.1. Lineage (GTDB taxonomy): Bacteria > Actinomycetota > Actinomycetes > Mycobacteriales > Micromonosporaceae > Micromonospora > Micromonospora inaquosa. The sequence goes on from NZ_QGSZ01000213.1 coordinate 18,932, forward strand.
AGCCGGGACGAGGCCAAGCAGGACGCGATGCGTCGGCTGCTCGGCGACGAGCGGGTCCGTTACTACGTCGGGGACATCCGGGACTACGACTCGGTGCTCAAGGCCAGCCGGGGCATCGACTACATCTTCCACGCCGCCGCCCTCAAGCAGGTGCCGTCGTGCGAGTTCTTCCCCCTTGAGGCGGTACGCACGAACGTGCTGGGCAGCAGCAACGTCGTCGAAGCCGCCGCCCGCAACGGTGTCGGCTCGGTGGTGGTGCTCAGCACCGACAAGGCCGTCTACCCGGTCAATGCGATGGGCATGAGCAAGGCGATGATGGAGAAGGTCGTCCAGGCTCACGCCCGGAACAACCCGACCAGCGCCACCACGGTCTCCTGCGTCCGGTACGGCAATGTCATGTACTCGCGCGGGTCGGTGATTCCGCTCTTCATCGAGCAGATCAAGGCTGGCCGCGCACCCACTGTCACCGACCCGGGCATGACCCGGTTCGTCATGTCGTTGGCCGACTCGGTCGAGCTGGTCGAGCACGCGTTCCAGAACGCCCGGCCCGGTGACATCTTCATCCGTAAGGCGGCGGCGTGCACCGTCGGCGACCTGGCCGAGGCCGTGTGTCAACTCTTCGACGTGCCCGCCAAGATCGATGTGATCGGCATACGGCACGGGGAGAAGCAGGCCGAAACGCTGGCCAGCCGCGAGGAACTCGTCCAGGCTGAGGACTTCGGGGACTTTCTCCGGGTGCCGCTGGACGGCCGTGATCTCAACTACGCGCTCTACGTCTCCGAGGGCGAGTTCGGTGCCGGGCTGACCGAGGACTTCAACTCGTCGAACGCGCCGCAGCTCGGCGTACCCGAGCTTGTCGAGTTGCTGAAGACGCTGCCCGAGGTGCGCGCGGAGCTGGCGCTGCGCGACCCGGTGTTGGCGTGCTGAAGCTTGCCGTCAGCGGCGGCGGAGGTTTCCTCGGCTGGCACGTCCGCGTGCTGCTGCGCGCGCTGGGGTGGCCGGAACCGACAGTGCTCAGCCGTGCCGACCTGGCCGACCCGGGAGTGATCGCGGCGAAGATCGCCGGCCACGACCGCCTGCTGCACCTCGCCGGCGTCAATCGGGGCGACGCCGCCGAGGTCGCCGCCGGCAACGTCCAGCTCGCCACACAGCTCGCCGACGGGCTCAAGCACTGCGCGAACCCGCCGGCGCGGGTCGTCTACGCCAATTCGGTGCAGGCCGGCAACGGCACACCGTACGGCGACGCCAAGGCCGAGGCCGCGCGGGTGCTGGCGGACACCGGCGTCGACCTCGACGACGTGTTGCTGCCGAACCTGTACGGCGAGCACGGGCGACCGTACTACAACTCGGCGGTGGCGACCTTCTGCCGACTGCTCGCCGAGGGTGGGCGGCCCGACGTGCACGCCGACCGTGAGCTGAGCCTGGTGCACGTCACCGATGCCGCCGCCCGGCTCGTCGGGCTGTCCAAAGGTGGATCATGGGATCCGGCCATGCCGGCGCTGCGAATCGGCGTCCAGGCTTTGGCGGACCGGCTCACCGCGATGGCCACGACATACCGGACCGGGGAGATCCCGTCCCTGCTGAACCGGCACGACGTGCGGTTGTTCAACACCTACCGGTCGCACTGCTTCCCGACGCACTACCCGATGGCGCTGCCCCGACGGGCCGACGCCCGCGGCGAACTGGTCGAGACGGTCAAGGCGCATGGTGGGGCAGGGCAGTCGTTCTGCTCCACCACCCGGCCCGGGATCACCCGGGGGGAACACTTCCACCTCGCGAAGGTGGAGCGGTTCGTGGTGCTGCGCGGCTCGGCCGAGATCAGCCTGCGCCGCGTCGGCGACCTCGAGGTGCTGCGGTTCCCGGTGAGCGGTGCCGAGCCAGCTCTCATCGACATGCCCACCATGTGGGTGCACAAGCTGGTGAACACCGGTGCGGAGGAACTGGTGACGATGTTCTGGACCAACGAACTCTTCGACCCGGACCGGCCGGACACCTGGGCGGAGCCGGTGGAGGCGGCCCGGCCGGCGCCCCTGGTGGCAGCAGAGGGAGGACGGGCATGACCCGGATCATGACTGTCGTCGGCACCCGACCCGAGATCATCAGGCTTTCCCGGGTGATCGCGCGCCTCGACGACACGGTGGAGCACACGCTGGTGCACACCGGGCAGAACTGGGACAGCACCCTGTCGGACGTGTTCTTCACAGAGTTGCGCCTGCGGGAGCCGGACCGCTTTCTCCGCGTCGACACCTCATCGCTGGGTCGGGTCCTCGGCGGGGTGCTCGTCGGCATGGAGGCGGCGATCGCCGAGGAGCGACCCGACGCCTTGCTGGTGCTCGGTGACACCAACAGCTGCATCGCCGCGCTGATGGCCCGCCGGATGCGGGTGCCGGTCTACCACATGGAGGCCGGCAACCGGTGCTTCGACCTGAACGTGCCGGAGGAGACAAACCGGCGCCTGGTCGACCACGTGGCGGACTTCAACCTCGTCTACACCGAACACGCCCGGCGTAACCTGCTCGCCGAGGGCCTGCACCCACGCCGCATCCTGCATACCGGCTCGCCCATGCGGGAGGTGCTGGAGCACTACCGGACGCCGATCGCCAGCTCGACCATTCTGCGTCAACTGGAACTCGACCAGGATCGCTACTTCCTGGTCAGCGCGCACCGGGAGGAGAACGTGGACCGCCCCGAGCGGCTCCAGCGGTTGCTGGACTGCCTGGTAGCGGTTCGCGACCGGTGGGGCTTGCCCGTGTTGGTCTCCACCCACCCGCGCACCCGTAAGCGGCTGGAGGCGCTGGCCCCGGATGCCACCGCACTGGATGGCATCGCCTTCCATGACCCGTTCGGCTTGCTGGACTACGTCCATTTGCAGACGAAGGCGTTCTGCACCCTGTCGGACAGCGGGACGATCAGTGAGGAGGCCGCCATCCTCGGCTTCCCCGCGGTGACGCTGCGCGAGTCGATCGAACGCCCCGAGGCGCTCGACGCGGGCGGCATCATCATGACCGGCCTCGACCCGCTGGGTGTGGTCGAAGCGGTCGAGGTGACGGTGGCGCAGGTCGCCGCCCAGGGGGTGCCCTGCCCGGTCGACTACCAGGTCCCCGACACCTCCCGACGAGTGGTGGATTTCATCCTCTCCACAGTGCGCCGGCACCACGACTGGGCGGGCATCCGGCGCTGACCAACGGGGCACCAGGGCTGGCGATCACGAACCGTGGTCGCCAGCCCTGCTCTCTGCGTGTGTCGTCCTCGCTGGTTTCCCGGCGCCGGGCCGCGCACGAGATGCGCCAGGACAGCGGGGCGCCCTCCGGGTGAACGGAACGGGGTGACGCCGTGTGGCGTCACCCCGTTCGTCGCCGCCGTGGCGGCGGGGTCGATCAGGATCAGTGCGACTGCAGGGGTACGCCCCGCGGGCCCTTCACCACCGGACTGACGGGCTGGGCACAGAGCAGGGCCAGATGTTCGACGACCTTCGCCGTGTCGTCGTACGGGTCGAGCCCGCTCACCTCCATCGGGTCGAGCGCCGGCACGGCCACGTGGGACACCAGGGGATGGAACGGTCGGGTGTCGACCTCACCACTCCCCAGCAGGTCCTCGTGCAGCTTCTCACCGGGTCGCAGGCCGGTGTAGACGATGGGCACGGAACTGGCGGCCTGCTCGGCCATCTGGCGCGCCAGGTCGACGATCCGGACCGGTTCGCCCATGTCGAGCACCAGCGCCTCTCCGTCCCGGCCGATCTCGGCGGCCTGGAGCACCAGGTGGACGGCCTCCTGAACGGTCATCAGATAGCGGGTGACGTCGGGGTGGGTGACGGTCAGCGGCTTCCCGGCCTCGATCTGCCGCTGGAAGGCCGTCACCACCGAGCCGCGGCTGCTCAGCACGTTGCCGAAGCGAACGCTGAGGAACGTGCCCGGGAAGCGGGACGCGGCGTGCGCGGTCAGCTGTTCGGTGATGCGCTTCGAGTAGCCGAGGACGCTGATCGGGTTGGCGGCCTTGTCGGTGGAGATGTTGACGAACTTCGCCACATCCTGGCAGGCGTCCAGCACCGACAGGGTGCCCCAGACGTTCGTCTTGACCGCCTCGCCGGGGTGCCGCTGCAGCAGGGTCAGGTGCTTGAGCGCCGCCGCGTGAAAGATGATCTCCGGGCGGCGTTCCCGGATGATCCGCCGGATGCCTTCGTCGTCGCGCAGGTCGGCGAGGATCAGCTCGGGACCGTCCAGCATGGCTCGTCCGGCGAGTGACATCTGCAGGCCGTGCAGGGCCGACTCGTCCCGGTCCAGCATCATCAGCTCGCCCGGGTTGGCCTTCATCACCTGACGGCAGAGCTCCGAGCCGATCGACCCGCCAGCGCCGGTGACCAGGATCCGTCGGCCGGTCAGACTGTTGGTGCTCAGCGGCAGGTCGCCGACCACCTGCCGGCGACCGAGCAGGTCGCTGACCTGCACGTCCCGGACGTCGGTGACGGTGATCCGGTGGTCGACCAGGTCCCGAACCGGGGGCAGCACCTTGAAGACCGCGCCGGCCTCGAGGGTGGCCTCGCGGATCTGGCGGATCAGCGCGGCGTCCGCGTTGGCCACCGAGAAGATGACGGCGGTGGCGCCGGTACGGCGGACCGAGGCGGAGACATCGTGCCGTCCGCCCAGCACGCGTACCCCGCCGATGCGCAGGTCACGCTTGTCGGGGTCGTCGTCGAGCGCGCCGACCGGTAGGTACCGGCCACGCGGGTCGCTGAGCATGGCGCGGAGCAGCCCCTGCCCCGCGTCACCCATCCCGAACAGCAGCACCGGCGTCGACGACCTGACATCGGGGCGCATGGCGAGGTCGCGTCGGTGCCGGTACACGAACCGGGTGCCGAGCATGAGCAGCAGCGCGAGTGCGCCGCCGACCAGCGGGGTGCTTGCCGGAACCGGCCGGTCGGTGGACGGCAGCAGCCCGAGCAGCAGGATGGCGGCCGTGGTGATGGTGGTGCCGGCGACTCCCTGGACCTCCTGAAGACTGCCCAGCGGGTGCCGTCCGGAGTAGAGCCGGCGCAACGCCGCCACCGCCACGTGCAGGACCGCCGCGGCCAGTCCGACCGCTGCGGCCCGGCCGAGTTGGCCCGGAGGGAGCTCGAACTCGAACCGGGTCCAAGCGGCCGCCACCAGACCGCCGACCCAGGCGGTGGTGTCGGCCGCGAGAAATCCGATGGTGCGCCGACGAGCCCTGGCCCGTCGGGTCCGCTGGTCCGGCCGCGCCGTGTGCTCCGTGTCCTGGGGCATGTACTGGCTCCCTGTCCCGATCTCCAACTGCTTCCGCCGCCCGGCAGAAGGAGCTTTGCGCTCTTTGTCCTTGTTACAGGGCGAAGCGACGTTGTTGGCCATGTTTCGGGTTATATGAGCTGAAGATCCGGTTATCCTATTGACCGCCCAGTACGCTTGGCTGCTGCCTAGGCGCAGAGCCGCCGCCGTTCGGTCTGGCCCAGCGGTGCCACCGGGTGAGCTGCCGTCCTCGACAACGCCACCGGCACGTGGTCATCCAGCGGCCGGGGCCTGGCTCCGGACCGCCTTCTCCAGGTGCATGGCGAGCGCGACGCTGCCGACCCGTTCCGAGAGCCGTTCCAGGTAGAACTGCCGACCGCTGCGGCCCAGTTCCTCGCGTTTCTCAGCGCCCAACTCGTACATCCGACGGATCGCGTCGGCCAGTGCGAAGGGGTCACCGGGCGGGGCGACGAACCCGGCACCGGACTCGTCGACGAGCCGGGCCGCGTCACCCGCCAGAGCGGCAACGATGGGACGCCCGCACGCCAGGGTGCTCTGCACCTTGCTGGGCATGATCGAGCGGAGGAAGGGCTGATCGCGCAGAGAGATCAACTGGACGTCCCCGAGTGGCATCAGCTCGACCATCCGCTCGACCGGCTGCTGACCGAGGAAGACCACCCGGCCGGGCGCGTACCGTGCGGCCGATTCGCGTAACCGGCGCTCTTCCACACCGCTGCCGGCGAACACGAGCGTCAGGTCCGGAATGTCGGCGAGATGCTCCAGTGCGTCGACGGCGACATCGAGCCCCTGGAGGTTTCCCATGCTTCCGGCGTACATGACGACGAAGCCCTCCAGCCCGAGGGCCGCCGCCAACTGTGGATCAGGTGTTCGCGGGCGGAAGAGGCGCTCGTCGACCCAGTTGTAAACGACCGAGAGCTTGTCCCGAGGGACACCGCGGCTGCTCAAAATGTCGGCCATGCCAGGGGCGATGACCGCCACCGACGACGCGCCCCGGTGCGCCGCGTCGCAGAACCTGTTGAGCAAGCGGACGATCAGATCGGTGCGACGACCAGGGCGGACGTAGTCGCTCTCCGCCAGGGTGTCCGGCCAGAGATCCTCCATGAGAATCACGTACGGGCGTCCGTGCAGCCAACGGGCCATCATCGCGGGCAGCGTCACTGTCGCCGGCGACGAGTAGACCAGCCACACGTCGACCTTGCGGAGCAGGTCCAGCCGGGTCGCGGCGGAGGCCGCGAAGCTGAGATAGTTGGCAGCCCGTCTGACCGCCGACCGGTCGTGGCTGGGCACCAGCGGCACCCGATGCACCGAGACGCCGTTCATCATCTCGAAGCGGTATGGGCGCAGCCGGTAACCCGGAGACAGCCGGCCGGACGGATAGTTCGGGAAACCGGTGAGCACGTGCACCTCGTGCCCGAGCGCGACGAGCGACCGGCTGATGATCCCCGGAACGACGGCCGAGCCACCCTCCGGGTCGTACCACTGGGTGATGATCCCGATTCTCACCGCGCTGCCACCGCAGCCGGAGCAGCCAAGGAACCGGTCAGGCCAGTCGAGCCTGACCCGGGGGCGAGAGTCATGGAGAGCCTTCCTGTTGGGGGCGGGGCTATTTCGTCAGGGACCGGTTGGCCGCGTCCGCTCCGCTCGTCTCGACCGGTCGCGAGTCACCTGTTCGGGGCCGCGCCACGGCGTCGCTGTTCGGCGCTGAGGCGGGTGTCGGCTGCGTGCCGGCCGTCCTCAGCCGCTCCCACGCCTCGGGGCGCAGCTTCGGCGCCAGCCCCTGGTCGGCGAGCCAGCCCGGCGTCTGTCGCTTGCCGAACAGGAGCATGTCCACCCGGCGGGCGTGCGCATTGGCGTTCAGACTCGTCCGCCCGTACGCGGTCAGGCAGCGTGTCGCGTACCGCGCCATCCGTGGTGGGAGGTGCCGTGGCTCGCGGCCACCGAGGAGGCGGAGCAGGAGCCCTGTCGTCATGCCGTTGTAGGGCTGGAGCACGATGGGCGGCACCGGGCCGTCGACGAGCCCGAGGTGGGAGATCGCCGCGGCGACATCGTCGATGAGGACCTGGGGTGTCGGCGCGGTGCCGTCCCCGGCGACGCAGCTCATCCGCGACTGTGCGAGCCGGATGAGCGCCCTGGTGTTCGGCCGGTCCACGTCGTGGACCCAGGTCGACCGATAGATGACCGCATCGATGCAGTCCTCGCGCTGCAACAGGCGCTCACCGATCGCCTTCGATCGGGAGTACGGCGAGAAGGGCATCGTCCGCGATGTTTCGTCGAGCTTCATCGCGCCCTGGGCCGCGGCCGAACTGACGTGCACCAGCCGATCGGCGTTGACCAGCGCGCTGGCTCGGGCGACCAGGGTGGGGAGCAGTGCGTTTCCGCCGTACAACTCCGCGCTGTCCGGGGCGGACCCGTTCGGCAGCCCGGCCGTGTTGATCACGATGTGAGCGCCGTCGAGCTGTGCGGCGAGGGCGTCGACGACGTCCCGCTGGAGATCCGCCGGAACTGAATGGTTTCGGAGCGCCTCGGCGAGCGGCCACGACACGCGCGGTGCGGTGACGAGCCGGACTTCGGCACCCCTGCTGCCCAGCTCGGCGACAACCGCGCGGCCGACGAAGCCGCTGCTGCCGAGCACCGCGACCTTCTGGACCGGCCGATTCCCGACGCCGGCCAGGTCACCGGCTCGTTGAGCTGACAGTTCTGGCATGGATCGTTCTTCCTTCCGACGAGGGCTGGGCCCGCTGGGCGGTGAGCCAGCCGGGGGCAGCGAGGTAGGCAGCGAGGATGCCGACGGCCGCGGCATCCAGTGCGACCCGGGCGACTGGTCCGCTGAAGGACGCGGCGACCAGACAGCCGGCCACGGCCGCGCCGACGACGGCGGTCGTCGCGGTGACCCGCTGATGTGACCACCCGCCGTCCGTCAGCCGCTGGTAGGCGTGGTTGCGGTGTGGGCGATACCAGGCTTCGCCCTTCCTGATGCGGCGCAGGAGCGTCCAGCCCGTGTCGGCGAGATACAGCGCGAGTGGCGCCACGGCCGCCTCCGGCGGCGTGCCGCGAACGATGGCGTACGCGGCGATCGTGCTGAGCGCGCCGCCCAGGGCGTACGACCCGACATCACCGAGAAAGACCTTCGCGACCCAGGCGTTCCAGGGCACGAATGTCAGGGATGCGGCGGCGATCAGGCTGCCCGCCGCGGTCAGCAGCGGAAGGTCGGTGAGCACTCCGAGTACGGCGTACACCACTCCGCCGAGGATCGCGTGCACGGCCGAGATGCCGTTGATGCCGTCCATGAAGTTGAAGGCGTTCACATACGAGGTCAGCCAAGCCGCCAGGGCGAGGACGAGAAGCGCGTGGACGTGCCACGCCTGCCCACCGGGCACCAGGACCAGGGCCGTGCCCAGACCGGCCAGCAACTGTAGAAGCAGTCGGCTGCGGACCGGGACACCTCGGAGGTCTTCCAGAAGCCCGATCGCCGCGAAGAAGAGCAGCGGTACGGCAATGGATCGGGCGTGCTCGTTCAGGAGAAGCGCGAGCCCCGCCGCCGCGGCGACTCCCACGCCGCCGCCGCGCGGGATCGGCGTGCTGTGCGAGGACCGTTCCGACGGTATGTCGAGGACTGCGGCCGCTTTCAGCAGGCGAAGAATCAGTGGCTGCAACAGGGTGCCGACGATGAGTGCGAGCACGATTCCGCCAGCGAGCGGAACACTCAACATGGCGTGATTCCTGACGAAAAGAAGTGAGGATCCTCTTGAATATGTACGAGATTCACCACTTGGGCCTTTGGGTTGAACCAGTCATACAGGGATGAATCAATCATAGGGCGTCGCTACTATGGACAAACGACCGTTCCCGGTAATCGGTGTGCAGCACGCAGCTGAAACTGCTCGCATTACCGTCGAAGACGCCCGGCAGCACGGCCGGGCACTGACCTCGTTGGTCACCCGCCGTCCGCAGCGGACGTGACGGTGGCCGCCTACCGAGCGAACGAGGCGGCCGGCCTGCTCACGCTCGTGGCGCGGCCGGGCCGGTGGTGGGACGAGGCTCGCCGGCCCCGCCGTCGAGCAGCCGGGTGAGCAGCGTTCGCAACGGGATCGACTCGCCGTCGCGGCCCCCCGCGCCGACGATCAACGGCACCGGGCTGGGCTCCGGGTCGACGCCGAACAGCCGGGCCCGCAGACCACCCGGCACGGTCAGCAGGTGGAACCGGCCATCCACGTCCACCGCCCGGGTTTCGGCCCGGTCGACGTACCAGCCGGTCAGCCTGGTCCGGTAGCGCCCACGCCCGTCGTAGCCCCGGGCGACCAGCCGCGTGGTGCGCAGCCCCCGCCGGGTCGCCTCGGCCACGAACCAGGCCACCAGCTCCGCCGCCTCCGCGTGTTCGGCGGCCCGCCGCCGCGCGTCCGCGTCGGCGTGCGCCCGCACCGCGTGCCGCTGCCGATCCCGCCACTCCCGGGCGTCCCGCTCACCCACGACGCTGACGGTACGCGACCGGCTCAGTCGAGTACGGCCCGCAGCGTGTGCCGGGCGATGCCGGCCATCACCGGGTTGGTCTCCACGTAGTACGGCAGCGCGTTGATCGCCTGCTCCAGGGCCCAGCCGCGGCCCCGCACCCAGGTCGTGTCGTCCACGCCCAACGCCCGCCGGTACGTCTCCCGGGACCCCGCGTCGAGCAGGTTCCACGCCGGCATCAGGTCCACCGCGGGGTCGCCCACACCGACCAGACCCAGGTCGATGACAGCGGCCAGCCGGCCGTCGCGGACCAGCAGGTTGCCCGGCATCAGGTCGCCGTGGATCCACAGGTCGGCGGGGTCGTCCCGGGGCGTGTCCCGGCACCGCTCCCACACCTCGGTGAGCGCGGCGGTGTCGGTGAGCGCGCCGCTGACCGCGAGCGCGGCCCGCACGCCGGCGTCCTCGGCGGCCAGTCGTCCGCCGCGCCCGATCCCGGACCAGACCCGACCGCCGGTGTCGATGCCGCGCAGGGCCGTCACCACGTCGGCCAGGTCAGCGGCGAAGACGTCGAGGTCGCCGATCCGGTCGGGCTGGGCCGTCTCCCCGGCAATGAACTGGTACGCCGTCCACGGCCCGGGGTACCCGTCGCCCGGCTCGCCGAGGCCGAGGGGTTCGGGCACCGCGACCGGCAGGTGCGCGCCGAGCAGTACGGCGTGTTCCTGCTCGCGCCGCAGCTCGGCGTGCAGCTCGGGGTCGGTCGAGGGAAGCAACGGAAACCGCAGCACGATGTCCACGCCGAGCCGGAACAGGGAGTTCACAGTGCCGGTCGAGGGGAGCGGCCGGACCGGCAGGCCCCGCCACCGCGGAAACTGTTCGGCCACCAGCGCGGAAACCACGTCCGCGCTCACGTCCACCTGGTCGGCGTGCATTCTCACCGCGAGATCATCACCCCGAATCTCGCGGCCACGCGAGCGGATTTCCCCGCCGCTCGTGGCCCCGCCGCCCGCTGCCTGGGCGTTCCGGTGGCGGACGCCAGCAAGGGCTTTCAGTCGAGGCGGCCGGAATGACCAGTCGTTCCGGGGCATCCCGGCCGCCTCCTCGCGCTAGCTGACGAGGTCAGGGCAGTCCGGCGCGGCGCAGGGCTTCCGCCATCGCGTCATTGGCCGGCGCTGGCGCGCCCTGCCGCTGCTGGCCGCCGCGACCGCCCTGCTGCCCGCCACCACGACCACCCTGCGGGCCACCGGACGTGCCCTGCCCGCCGCGACCGCCCTGCGGTGCGCGCTGCGCCGGGCCGCCACGCCCCTCCTGGTTCGCCCGGCCACCGCCGCTGGCCGCGGGCTCGTCGTCCAGGCGCAGGGTCAGCGAGATGCGCTTGCGCGGTACGTCCACGTCGAGCACCCGGACCTTGACCACGTCGCCGGACTTCACCACCTCGCGGGGGTCCTTCACGAAGGTTCGGGACATCGCCGAGACGTGCACCAGGCCGTCCTGGTGCACCCCGACGTCCACGAACGCGCCGAACGCGGCCACGTTGGTGACCACGCCCTCCAGCACCATGCCCGGGTTCAGGTCGCTGATCTTCTCCACCCCCTCGACGAAGGTGGCGGTGCGGAACTCCGGGCGGGGGTCCCGGCCCGGCTTCTCCAGCTCGGCGAGGATGTCGGTGACGGTGGGGAGGCCGAACCGGTCGTCGACGAAGTCGGTGGCCCGCAGCCCGCGCAGGATCGCGCTCCTACCGATCACCGAGCGCAGGTCCTGACCGGTGCTGGCCAGGATCCGACGCACCACCGGGTACGCCTCGGGGTGCACGCTGGACGAGTCCAGTGGGTCGTCGCCGCCGGGGATGCGCAGGAAGCCGGCGCACTGCTCGAACGCCTTCGGTCCGAGCCGGGCCACCTTCTTCAGTTCGGTACGCGAGCGGAACGGCCCGTTGGCGTCCCGGTGCAGCACGATGTTCTCGGCCAGGCCGGCGCCGATCCCGGAGACCCGGGTCAGCAGCGGCGCGGAGGCGGTGTTGACGTCCACCCCGACCGCGTTGACGCAGTCCTCCACCACCGCGTCCAGCGACCGGGACAACTTCACCTCGGACAGGTCGTGCTGGTACTGACCGACGCCGATCGAGCGCGGGTCGATCTTGACCAGCTCCGCGAGCGGGTCCTGCAGGCGGCGGGCGATGGAGACCGCGCCGCGCAGCGACACGTCCATCCCGGGCAGTTCCTGCGAGGCGTACGCGGAGGCGGAGTAGACCGACGCGCCGGCCTCGGAGACCATCACCTTGGTCAGGTTGAGCTGCGGGTGCCGGGCGATCAGATCACCAGCGAGCTTGTCGGTCTCGCGGGAGGCGGTGCCGTTGCCGATCGCGATCAGCTCCACCCCGTGCGCCCCGGCCAGTCGGGCGAGGGTCTCCACCGACGCGTCCCACTGCCGGCGCGGCTCGTGCGGATAGATGGTGTCGGTGGCGACCACCTTGCCGGTGGCGTCCACCACTGCCACCTTCACCCCGGTCCGCAGACCGGGGTCCAGACCCATGGTGGGCCGGGTACCGGCCGGCGCGGCGAGCAGCAGGTCGCGCAGGTTGGTGGCGAAGACCCGGACCGCCTCCTCCTCGGCCGCCTGCCACAGCCGCATCCGCAGGTCCGCGCCGAGGTGGATGAGGATTCGGGTCCGCCACGCCCAGCGGACAGTGTCGGTCAGCCAGCGGTCGGCCGGGCGGCCCGCGTCGGACACCCCGAACCGGCCGGCGATCATCGCCTCGTACCGGCTCGGGCCGGTCGGCGCGGCATCCGCCTCACCGGCCTCCTCCGACTCCATCGTCAGGTCGAGCGCGCCCTCCTTCTCGCCCCGGAACATCGCCAGGATCCGGTGCGAGGGCAGCTTCGGGTACGGCTCGGAGAAGTCGAAGTAGTCGGCGAACTTGGCGCCGACGGTTTCCTGACCCTCGCGTACCCGGGAAACCAGCCGGCCCCGCGACCACATCTGCTCGCGCAGCGTGCCGATCAGGTCGGCGTCCTCCGCGAAGGTCTCGATGAGGATCGCCCGCGCGCCCTCCAGCGCGGCGGCGGCGTCGGCGACGCCCTTCTCCTCATCGACGAACCCGGCGGCGGTGGCTCGCGGGTCCTGACTCGGGTCGGCCAGCAGCGTCTCGGCCAGCGGTGCCAGCCCGGCCTCGCGGGCGATCTGCGCCCTGGTCCGCCGCTTCGGCTTGTACGGGAGGTAGATGTCCTCCAGCCGGGACTTCGAGTCGGCGGCCATGATCTGCGCTTCCAGGGCCTCGTCCAGTTTGCCCTGGCCGCGGATCGACTCCAGCACCGCGGCCCGCCGCTCGTCCAGCTCGCGCAGGTAGCGCAGCCGCTCCTCCAGGGTGCGCAGCTGGGTGTCGTCGAGCAGGCCGGTGGCCTCCTTGCGGTAACGGGCGATGAACGGCACGGTGGCGCCGCCGTCGAGCAGCTCCACGGCCGCCCGCACCTGACGCTCGGCCACGCCGAGCTCGTCGGCGATCCGCTGATGAACAGACTGGGTCACGATCTCGATCCGCCTTCGACTCGATCCGCCTTAAAGAGCGGGTACGCCTGCATTCTGCCGGGCGGGCAGGTGCGCTGTCGCCGCGCCCGGCCGGGGCTGACGGTCGCGCCCGGCCGGGGTGACCGGCGGCGGTCCCGGCGAGCCTGCGCTAGCGTGGCGATCATGGAATCTGCTGCGGAGCCGCGCGCCCGGCGGCTCTTCGGCGGCAGCGCCCGGGCCCTCGGCGACCTCACGGCCAACCCGTTCCGCGCCGACCGGGACCGGATCGTCGGCTCGCCGTTCTTCGCCCGCCTCGGCGGTGTCACCCAGGTGATCAGCCCGGTCGGCTCCGGGCTGCTGGTGCACAACCGGCTCACGCACAGCCTCAAGGTCGCCCAGGTGGCCCGGGCGGTCGCCGAGCGGTTGACCGCCGACGAGCGGTGGCATGACCTGCTGGACAAGCTCGGCGGCTGCGATCCCGACGTGGTGGAGGCGGCGGCGCTCGCCCACGACCTCGGCCACCCACCGTTCGGGCACCTGGGGGAGCGGGTGCTGGACCGGCTGGCCCGCCAGCGCCTCGGCCTCTCCGACGGTTTCGAGGGCAACGCGCAGTCGTACCGGATCGTCACCAGCACCGAGATCCGCGGCGCGGCCACCACCGGGCTGGACCTGACCGCTGCGGTCCGCGCGGCCATGTTGAAATACCCCTGGACCCGCCTGGACCACCCCGACCCGCACCCTCGCACGATGGATCCACCGCCGCGCGGAGCCACCCCGCCACCGGACGACCCGGACAGCGGCTCGTCGAAGTTCGGGGCGTACCGCACCGAACTGGACGACCTGCGGCAGGCCCGGGAGCCGTTCGCCGGGCGCATCCCGGACTGGCAGCAGACCGTGGAGGCGTCGGTGATGGACACCGCCGACGACATCGCGTACGCCATCCACGACGTGGAGGACTTCTACCGGGTCGGTGTGCTCCAGCAGGGTTCGGTCTCCGCCGAGCTGATGGCCTGGCAGCGCGAGAGCGGGCACTTCCGGGCGATCACCGACGCGGCGCTGGCCACGGCGGCCCGGCGACCCGGGGCGGCGATCGAGCGGCTGCGCCGGCAGCTGCACCGTAAGGACGCCTGGATCGCCGACGACGACGCGTTCGCCGCCGCCGTCGAGCACGTCCGGGAGGAGTTGGTCGAGGGGCTGCTCGCGATGCCGTTCGACGGCTCCATCGAGGCCGAGCAGTACGTGGCGCGGTTCTCCGCCCGCTGGTCCACCCGCTTCGTCGAGGCCATCACCGTCGCCGATCAGCCGTCGGTGCGCTCCGGGCACGTGTTGCTCGGCTGCGCGCAGTGGCACGAGGTGCAGGTGCTCAAGTTCGTCCACCACCGGTTCGTGCTGGCCCGCCCGGATCTCGCCCTGCACCAGCGCGGCCAGGCCCGGCTGCTGGGCACCCTGGTCGAGGCGCTCTGGGAGTGGCTGCTCGACCCGGAGGAGGAATCCCGGCTGCCCCGTCGACTGCACGACCTGGTCGAGTTGGCCGAGGCGGAGCTGCACCCGCGTACCCCGGACCGGATCGGTCGGGCCCGGGGACGGGCCATCGTCGACTTCGTCGCACAACTCACCGACGGTCAGGCGGTGGCCATGCTGGACGCGCTCTCCGGCCGGTCCGGCGCGCTCTGGACCGACGCGTTCGTGCTCTGACCAGCCTCAGGCGACGGACTGCCACCAGCCGTCGACGGCGGGCGGCTCGTCGACCACGACGCGCTCGCCGGGGCGGGGCACGGCGAGCCGCACGTCGCGCGCCTTCGCCTCGGCCCACAACCGGTCCACCGGCTCCGACCAGTCGTGCAGGGCCAGGTTGAACGTCGCCCAGTGCACCGGCACGAACAGCCCGCCGCGCAGGTCCAGGTGGGCGTTGACCGCCTCCTCCGGGAACATGTGGATCGTCGGCCAGGCCCGGTCGTACGCGCCGACCTGCATCAACGTCACGTCGAACGGCCCGTGCTCGGCGCCGATCTCCGCGTACCCGCCGAAGTAACCGGAGTCGCCGGTGTAGAAGACCTTGCGGCGGGCCCCGGCCACCACCCACGAACTCCACAGCGTGCCGTCGCGGCGCAGACCTCGGCCGGAGAAGTGCTGGGCGGCGGTGGCGGTGATCGTCAGGCCGGCGACCTGGTGCGACTCGGACCAGTCCAGCTCGATGATCCGCTCCGCGGGTACGCCCCAGCGGTCCAGGTGCGCGCCCACGCCCAGCGGCACCAGGAACGGCGCGGACTGCCCGGCGAGCAGCGCCCGCACGGTGGCCATGTCGAGGTGGTCGTAGTGGTCGTGGGAGATCAGGATGGCGTCCAGCGGGGGCAGCTCGTCGATGCCCACCGGTGGCTCGTGCAGCCGGCGCGGGCCGACCAGACCCGAGGGGGAGCACCTGTCGCTCCACACCGGGTCGAGCAGCACCCGCCGGCCCTCGATCTCGATCAGCGTGGAGGCGTGGCCGTACCAGACGATGTTGAGCTCGTCGGCGGCCTCCGGCGCGCCGACCTGCCCGGACGTGCTGGGGCGCAGCAGCGGCACGGGCGCGGTGGGACGCCGCTTCTGCTTACCGAAGATCAGCTCGCGGACCAGGTTGCGCCCCGGCTCGGCGGGCTCGGTGCGGGTGCCGACCCGGTTGTGGAAGGTGCCGTCGCGGAACTGGGGCGAGCGGGCCGCCCGTTCGGCCCGCGCCCCGCTGAGCCGGCCACCGAGCGCCGCCGGCACATCCCGGGCCACCCAGGCCAGGCCGGCCAGCGCGGCCAGGCCAGCCGCGCCCCGCATCCGCCGCCCGAGCGACCGTTCGACGTCAGTGCTCCGCGCTCGTGCCATTGCCGTCCCTCCGACGTGTCCGCCCTACACGGTAGTCATCCGGACCGACCCGTGCCTCGGCGGTCGCCAGGGCGGGTCGGTCACCGGCAGCGGCGACCGACCCGGCGACGGTCTCTAGCCGCCGTTGCTGGGGCGTCGGGCGGTGATCCGGAACGTCCTGCCCACGCCGGCGATCCGGTCCACCGCGGTCAGGAACTTGGGGCCCATGGCGGCCCGGGCCTGCACCGCCGGATGGGTCGCGCCGAAGTCATCCGGGTTGGCCTGCCCGTCGGCGAAGAGCGCGTAGGTGAGCACCGCCGCGCCGGAACGGTCGAAGATCACCCCGGCCTCGTGCCGGGCGTCGGCGTACCAGCCGGCCTTGGTCGCGATCCGGGCGCGGTCGTCGGAGGACATCGTGCGCCGGATGCCGTCGGTGAACGCCACCGGGGAGCGCAGAATGCCCAACAGGTACGTCGTCGAGGCGGGGGAGAGCAGCGTGCCAGCGACCAGGGCGCGCAGCAGGTCGTGCGTCTCCCGGGGGGTGCTGGTGCCGAGGAAGAACCGGTTCGGGTTGGCCACCGGCTCGACCTGGGTGTTCGGGAAGCCCTTGGCGACCAGAATGGAGTTGATCTCGGCGGCCGGGGCGACCAGCCCGCACAACCGCACCGCCGTGTCGTCCGAGACGGTCAACAGGTTCGCCAGCACATGCCCGATGGTCACCAGGCTCGGGTACGCGCCGTCCAGGCTGAAGATGCCGTCACCGCCCGGCACCACGATCGCCGCGCTCACCTCGACCTGCTGGTCCAGGGTGAGCAGCCCCCGGTCGACCTTGTCGAGCACCGCCGTGGCGACCGCGATCTTGTTGACGCTGTACGCCTCGATCCGCCGATCCGGGTCGGCCTGCACCGCGACCACCGGCGTACCGGTCGGGTCGGCGACGCTGACGTACGCCTGCCAGTTGCCGCCGGCCCCGGTGCTGTGCCTGCTGAAGACGGCGGCGACCCGACGGGCGGCCCGAGCGGGGGTGGTCGGCGACGCCTCGGTGTCCCCGGCGGCGCTCGCCGGGGCGGCGGCGCCCAACACCGTGCCGGCGGTGGCCACCGTGCCCAGGCCGAGCGCCGTTCTGCGGTTCAGTCGCATGGTCAATCGTCTCCCCGATCGTGGTGCGCCAGAGCGCTTGCTGACCCACCACCCTATGCGAGTTGATCGATACACGATGCCCCCGAATCATCCCGAACAGTTCCGAACAGTTCAGCCGAGCCGTCGGCGCAGTGCGGCACCCACCGCACCAACCGGTCCGAACACGAGTTGCCGCAGGTCGGGAAGGTGACCGCCGCGTACCGCCTCACCTACCGGATTCGGCGCGAAGACCGAGCCGTCGTGCGCGGCGACCGACCGTCCACTGAGGCCCGCCGCCCGCATCAACGGCCCGACGAGTACGTCGTAGACCCCCGGCAGCACGGTGAAGCCGGCGCGCAGCAGCACGTTGAGCCGGCCCACCGAGACCTCCCGGCGGGGCCGGTCCACACAGTCCACGATGGCCCGCGCCACCCGCTGCGGGCTGGCGACCGGCACCGGAGGCCGCCCGAACCGGCCCAGATAGTTGGCCGCCTGCTGGTAGACGGGAGTGTCCACGCTGCCCGGATTGACCAGACACAGCCGGATCTCCGGGCTGTCGCGCAACTCCTGCTGCACCGTCCGGGCCAGACCCTGCAACCCCCATTTGCTCGTCACGTACGCGCTCATGTACGGCGCGGTGATGTGCCCGAGGACCGAACCGGTGAGGATCACCGTGCCGGCCCCGGCAACCCGGAAGTGCCGCAGCGCCACCCGCACCGAACCCGCCGCGCCCAGCAGATCGGTGCGCACCACCTGGTCGAAGACCCGTTCGGGCAACTCGTCGAAGCGCCCGTAGGCCATCACCGCCGCCGTGTGCACCCACACGTCGATCTGGCCGAAGCGGTCGAGCGCCGCTTCGGCCAGATCGTCCAGCGCATTCGGCTCGGTCGCGTCGGTCGGCACGGTCAGCACGTCGACGTCGGCGCACTCCGCGCGTACCTCTGCCAGGGTCGTGGTGGCGCGGGCGGCGAGGACGAGGCGGTCGCCGCGCTCGGCGAACGCCCGGGCTGTCGCCCGGCCGATCCCGCTGCTCGCGCCGACGACCACCACCACCCGACTCACGGCACTGGCTGAATTCGTGACTGCGGGGCTCGCAACCCCGGCTCACTCCTCGCACTCACGGTTCGAGCACGACCTTGATGCAGCCGTCCTCCTTCTTCTGGAACATCTCGTACGCCTGCGGGGCGCGGACCAGCGGCACCCGGTGGGTGCGCAGGTCCTCCACGCCCAGCGGGTCGTCGTCACCGGCGAGCAGCGGCAGGATCTCGTCGGTCCACCGGCGCACGTGACACTGCCCCATCCGCAGTTGGACGCCCCGGTCGAACATCTCCATCAACGGCATCGGGTCCGCCTCACCGCCGTACACGCCGGAGACCGACACGGTGCCGCCGCGGCGCACCCCCTTGACCGCGGCGTGCAGGACGGACAGCCGGTCCATGCCGACCCGGTCGGTCATCGTCTGCGCCAGCTTGTCCGGCAGCAGCCCGACGGCGGCGTGGGCCAGCTTGCCCCCCGGGGAGCCGTGCGCCTCCATCCCGACCGCGTCGATCACCGCGTCCGGGCCACGCCCGTCGACCAGGTCGATGAGCGCGCCCGGCACGTCGGAGAGTTCGCGGACGTCGAGCACCTCGATGCCGTGGCGGCGGGCCAACTCCAGCCGCTCCGGCACCAGATCCAGCCCGATCACCCGGCCGGCGCCGAGGTGGCGGCCGATCCGGGCGCAGAACTGCCCGACCGGGCCCAGCCCGAAGACGGCCAGGGTGCCGCCGGGCGGGGTGTCCGCGTACTTCACCGCCTGCCAGGCGGTGGGCAGAATGTCGGACAGGTAGAGGTACCGCTCGTCGGCGCCGGTCGGCGGGACGACGATCGGGCCGAAGTGGGCCTGCGGGACACGCAGATACTCGGCCTGCCCGCCGGGCACCGAACCGTAGAGCGAGGTGTAGCCGAACAGCGCGGCACCCTTACCCTCGCCGGTCACCTGGGTGGTCTCGCACTGGGCGTAGAGCTGGCGTTGGCACATCCAGCAGCTGCCGCAGGAGATGTTGAACGGCACCACCACCCGGTCGCCCGGCCTGAGCCCGGAAACCTCCGACCCGACCTCCTCGACGATGCCCATCGGTTCGTGACCCAATACGTCACCCGGCTTCAGGTACGGCCCGAGCACCTCGTACAGGTGCAGGTCGGAGCCGCAGATCGCGGTCGAGGTGATCTTCACGATCGCGTCGGTCGGCTCCTCGATCCGGGGGTCCGGGACCTCCTCGACCCTTACGTCCCGCTTGCCCTGCCAGGTGAGTGCCTTCATGTCCCTCGTCCCTTCTCACTGCCGTCTCGGAAGACTGCTACCCGGGCTCGGGCACTTGAACCGGCCGCGTGGCTCCCTCGGTCATGTCTCCCGGGCTGGCGGTGAGTCTCTGGCTACGGCGGTGGTCGCGGTGACGGGCTGGGGGCGACCGTCCCCGGCTTCGGGCGGTCAGGCTTGATCCCTACGCCGGGCACGGTCGCCCCAGCCCTTGTCGAGGCCCATGCTTCGTGAGCTGCCGCCGGACTTCGGCCCGTAGGCCTGGCCCCGAGGTCGGGTTCCTGGGTCGGTAGTGCGACCCGCGCGTCCGGACGTGCGCCGCCGGTCGGGTGGGGGTGGCCACCGCTTGTGCGCTTCGTGGGCGGCCACCGCCGAGATCGACTTGATCCACTCGGGTTCCTTGAAGTCGCGGTATCCGAGACCCGCCGACAGGCCGACTTCCTGAAACCCGAGTGGATCATGCGGGGCGGGGCGACGCGGGGCGGGGTGCGGCGGCAGGAGCGCAACCTGCGGACGACCCGTGACC